>JBDOMQ010000228.1:0-4118 GCA_039831725.1 Pirellulales bacterium | reverse complement strand
TTTCTGGATTTTGCTCTTCGATGATGGCTTTGCCCACGATGCGATAAAAGGGACCCTCATACCGCCTTCATAGTGTGTGCCCTTTTTTGCGCGCAATGGAAACGAGCTTGCATGATCGTGCACAGGACCAAGCGGAGCATCACTCCCATTGTCTCCGACGAAAAGAACGAGCGTATCTTCAGCAATTCCAATGGATTCCAGATGATCAAGTATGTCGCCTAACGACTTATCCATCCCTTCAATCAATGTGGCATACGCCTGTGCATTTTTAGGCTTCCCAGAGTCTTCATAATGCGAAGCAAAGCGGGGATCAGATTGAAATGGAGCATGAACCGCATAATGCGCGAAATCCAGAAAGAACGGCTTCTTGTCTTTCACTGCACGTGTTATCTGCTTTTTGGCTTCTAACGTAAGGGCCTCTGACAGAAACGTGTTTGTTCCATAATATTTTTCAAGGTGTGGCACAGCTCGACGTTTATTTCCTTTAAGATTTCCATACCCGTCTTCGCCGTAGTAGCTTCCAGGCTGTCCCCATGAGCAGCCTGCCACGTTTACATCAAACCCAAGATTGGTCGGCCACTCAGACGGTTCGCCGAGGGGGCCAAAGTGGGCCTTCCCGACAAATATTGTGCGATATCCATTTGCCTGAAGAGCGCCAGGCAAGGTCGCCTGTGCATCCTGAAATCCGATCCACCGCCATTCGGGTGGGCCATATTCCCCACGGTTATTCTCTTCTGATCGAATCCATTGCGTGACTCGATGCCGTGCAGCATTTTGCCCAGTGAGAATCGACGTTCGTGTTGGCGAGCAGACACTCATTGCATAGAAAGTGCTAAAACGAATACCCCGCGAGGCGAGCCTTTCCATTGCCGGCGTACGATAAAAATCGTTCAGTGGATACCGTTTGGGCTTGCCATCAGCATCAGTCAGGAATGGCACCGAAGTATCCATAAGTCCCATGTCATCAACAAGAAACAGAATCACATTAGGCTGTTGATCGACTGCTAGAACTGGAGACGGCTCGCTCAACATCAAAGCCACCATGGCACCCACGAGTCCAACCGCAAAAAACCGAAACGGCGACAAAAGCATGTTCCACCCTTTTTTCTTCTAGAAATTTATCGGTAGGATACCGATTCCTTCAATCGTACCGAATTCGCTACGTCTTTGTCATGCAACTCAGAAATGTCTTCTCATGCGAATCCTTATCCATAGCACACGATTGAGCATGATTGCAGGCATTATCGCATGCCTCTTCTACTCCAACACGATGACACTCAAGCAGCCAACTGTGTCGCTCACCACGCTTCCTTTCAAAACTATAAAGAATGTATTACCCACGGCAGAAAAATTTGGCAAACGTTCTATGAAGGTGGAAGGGTGTGTTGAACTAACAGATGCTTTTGGGGAACCTATTGGCTACTGTTTTCAGACTTCTCCAATTGGTGATTCGGTTGTTGGCTTTTCCGGCCCCTCAAATCTTCTCATCGTTTGTGATCTCAGTAACACCGTTTGTGGCATTTCTGTTCTCTCCAGTGCAGACACTCGTGACCATGTGTCTTGTGTCAAAAAAGATGATCTATTCTGGGATCAGTTTGTTGGGAAGACGCTCGCTGACATCGAGAAGATGTCAGACCAGCAATACCACACGACAGCTGGCGCAACGCTCACAAGCCTGGCAATGATTGAATCGATTACCAAACGGCTGGGAAAAACCAGCCGTCCCACTCGATTTGCCGTGCAACCCACACTAAAAGATATCCAGAAAATATTTCCACGAGCCAACCGTCTCCGTTTCGATGCCGGCGACTCCGCTGTGATAAATGTCTACGACAATACAAATACCCCCATCGGTTGGACGCTACGAACGACACCTGCAGCTGACTCCCTGATTGGGTATCAGGGCCCTACTGATACTTTGATTGGCTTCAACACAACCGGCACAGTAGCCGGACTCAGCATTCTGAAGAGTTTTGATAATGAACCATACGTTGGTTATGTCCGGGAAGACCCGAGTTTTGAGAAATATTTTCTTGGCAAAACGTTTGAGGACCTTGCTGCACTCGAACAAACAACGCCCCCAACGGAAGGTATAAGTGGCGCCACGATGACGAGCCAGGCTATTGCCCAAGCCATTGTCATCGCCGCTCGTTCAGTACAGGAAACTCAAAGTAATACTTCCCTCATTCGGTCCGTTGGCCTCCGAATCAGAAACATAAATGCACCACAATGGGGAGCGCTGGCCGTGGTATTAGCCGGTCTCTTTATTGGCTTCACGCGCTTACGTGGTCGGTGGGTGGGCCGAGTTGCACTTCCTCTTATTGTATTTGCCTACCTTGGATTTGGTGCGGGCGCGTTACTTTCCCAGGCACAACTCTGGGGTTGGTCCGTCCATGGCATTCCTCGAACTGCCCCAGTATTACTCTTCCTTTCTATTGTCGCTATCCTGACACCTATCACCACAGGCCGAAATATTTACTGCACTCAACTCTGTGCACACGGAGCTGCACAGCAGCTCCTGAAAATTTCAATCCCCCACCGTCGTGAAGGTACGCTCTCACGACTACGTAAACAAATCACCCCTTTCTTAAAACGCGTGCGATGGCTTCCATGGGCGCTCTTTATTTTTTGTCTTCTCATGACGGTCTTAGATCAACCCATTTCTTTGGTCGACTTTGAACCATTTGATGCGTACCTACCAACAATTGCTGGAACTGCAACCATTCTCATCTTTATGTTTGGGCTGTTCGTGAGCAGCATCTCACCGATGGCCTATTGCAGGCACGCCTGTCCAACAGGTGCATTCCTCAGCTTCATTAGACTCCACCGTAAATCCTCAGAGATTTCTTGGCAGGATGGAATCCTTTGTGGATGCTTTCTTCTTGCGCTGGGAACTGCCTGGTCTTCCGGAGTATTTACATCCTTATGAAGTTCGACTTCTGCGTCATTTTCATTTGTTGCATTCTCGCTTCTAGTCCCTATGTGAATGGCAAGGAACCTCTGCCTACCTTCGCGGGTCCAGCGATGGGCACAACGTATCGAGTCACATTAAAGTCTCCCATACCAAACACATCGCTTGGCAGCATTCACCGCGACATTGACCAACTTCTTCAAGAGATTGACCTGTCCCTGAGTACATGGCGTGCCGACTCAGTCGCATCTCGGCTGAATCATGCACAGGCCCACACGCCTATTCAACTTGATCGCCATCTTACAGCGGTCTTTCGAATTGCAGAAAAACTACACCGAAGAACAAAAGGACGTTTTGACATTACGGTTGCCCCCTTGATTACGTGGTGGCAGCAACAAGACGTCACCCATGCCTTGCGTGCAAACAATCCACTTCGCCTGGCAGCTCCTCCAGAATTATTGAGCCTTGTCGGTTTTTCAAATCTCCAATTAAAAAAAACGAACGACTCAAAATACCCATATCTGCAGAAGAAACATGCGGCGGTGGCCATCGATCTTTCTGGTATCGGCGCAGGTTATGCTGTCGACCAAATAGGAGAACACCTTGAGTCACTTGGATCGGCGGCCCATCTAGTAGAACTTGGTGGTGAGGTTCGTGCCTGGGGACAGCCAGGCCCTTTTCATAACTGGCGCGTTGTACTTCGCGACGACAGAACTAATCCACCAGAAATCATTTCGCTTCAGCATGGCCAGGCACTAGCGGCATCAACTTCCGTGCCGGGAAATTGGGTCGTTAACCCCCTGACAGGCACGATTGCCCTAGTTTCAGCGAGTGCCATGCCAGTCGTTGTATATGCACCAACGTGCGCTGAAGCTGACGGACTGGCGACTGCAAAAGTGTTGGAAACTGTCGAACACAACACAAAAGATTAGGTGTGCCTACGAAGAGCCACACGACTCCTTCTATGTACCAGGGCGTTGATCACACCAAGTAATGCTTGCTCACTGCGAACACCGTTTATTGTGGTACCGCAACAATCACATCATCTACCCATGCCTCAGAATTAACTGCGAGGCGGATCCGTCTTTTTGTCTCATGGGCTATACCTGAGGATGCCATGCTTCCGACCTGCCGCCCATCGATTTTCACCACCATCATGTCTGCCTTGATAACTATTTCCAGATCATGCCAAACATCTGTTTCCAAC
>JBDOMQ010000126.1:0-4135 GCA_039831725.1 Pirellulales bacterium | reverse complement strand
TACCTGGATGATCATTTATGTTCTCCAAAAAATCATTTCATGACAGAAGCGGGCGAACATTTCATGATTCAACAGATTGCTTCATCTTGTGCCGAAGTCGATCTATTAAACCAATAAGAAGTTGCTCTATTTCGTACGCAGCTTTCTCACCAACTGCTGGTTTTCCAGTAGCCCGAACGATCACCACAACATCAAAACCTTCAGGAAACTTTTGCTTCACCATTCGAAACGCTTCTCGCAACCTTCTTTTCCATTGATTCCTTACGACTGCATTCCCGACGCGACGCGAGACAGATATACCAAGCCTAGGATAGCTTCGCTTGGTGGCTTGGTGTGCGCCGTACATAACAAGTGGCCCGATAGCGACAGACTGACGTTGAGCGTAAACACGACGAAAGTCGGTCGTACGGAGCAATCGCAGCTTTTTCTGAAAACGAAAATCTGTTGCGGGTTTTGTTACCACTTGATTGCAGCCCGAGGATCCTTTGGTGAGCTTGCCTCCGCTGCCTTTACCGCCTCCAGCAGGGCCCGCGATATGGGCTCGTCATCCGTCTCTGGTAGTACAATCTGAACTTCTGCAATGAGATCTCCCTTTGAACCATTCGCATGCCGGACCCCCATTCCGGCAGCACGCAGCTTCTTGCCAGAAGAGGTCCCGGCTGGGATCCGCAAGCTAATGACTCCCCAAGGAGTTGGCAGATCGACTTTTGCACCCTCCAAAGCCTCTGAAAGAGTTATTGGCAGACTTACTGCAAGGACATCTCCTTCTCTGCGATAGACCGAGTGTGGTTCAACTCCCACACCGAGAAGGAGGTCACCAGATGCGCCACCACCAACACCAGGTCTTCCCTGTCCGCGCAACCGCATTCGCGACCCATCAGGAAGCCCTTGAGGTATCGTTATGCTAAGAGTCTCATTGGTACCATCTCGATCAAAACGAACCTCTGTTTTCCCACCATCAATTGCAAGCTGAAAAGGAATCCGGATATTTGCCGTAATATCTTCGCCTGGTGCACTCGGGTTACGTCTCGGGCGACTTGCCCGCCGCTTTCCACCACCAAACAAGTCGGCAAAACCTCCACCGAACAAGCTTTCTAAGTCAACTTCTCCACCCGTCTGAAAACCGCCCTGATGACCTTGTGGCGACCACCCCCCTCCTCCACCAGCTCCGACTCCTTCAAAAGAGCTTCCGTACCGATCATACATCTCACGTTTACTCGGATCGTTCAGCACATCAAACGCCGTTTGTACTTTTTTAAACTGTTCCTTTGCAGCATCATCATCAGGATGTAAATCCGGATGATATTTTCGCGCCATTTCGCGGTACGCCTTCTGGATATCTTCCGATGTCGCAGTGCGGGAAACTCCCAGTATTTGGTAGTGATCATCCGACATACAAATTACTCACATATGCTCCTATAGACTTCGAGAAACGCTGTGTATTAGCGTACCGAACTCCCTGAAAACTTCTAGCTTAAGACCGACTCTTCCTCGACCTCGAACGGTTCTGCCGGTGGGACGAATTACTTCGAGGGGAAACACGGGAGCTACTTAAATCCGAAGATCGCTTCTTTTCTACACTGCTTTCATGATTTGGGAGTTGAGTTATCGTCTCACTCATGGCAGAAGCCTCTTCCATAAAGAGAACTTGGCTACGTTTGGGCGTTTGTTTTTTTGCTGGAGCATCGAACGTGTAAGCCCCATCTGATCGAAGTCTCCTTGCTCGTGCAGTATCGGCTATATATGTCGGAACAATACTCGTGAGCACACGTTCTTTAAGTGGCTCTGCAAGCACCGGAAACATAACCTCAACTCTACGGAAGAAGTTGCGAGGCATCCAATCTGCACTTCCTAGATACACCTCTGCATCTGCCCCTTCACCAAATATGAATATTCGACTGTGCTCAAGAAAACGATCGACGATACTCCGAACCTGTATCGTCTCACTCAGGCCTGAAATACCAGGTCGCAAGCAGCAAATGCCTCGCGAAAGGATCTCAATCGGCACGCCTGCTTGGCTGGCACTATAAAGAGCTTCGATAATCTGATGGTCTGCTAAAGAATTTACCTTTGCAAAAATTCTCGATGGTCTTCCAGCTGAAGCCAGTGCAGCTTGGGAACCTATCAACTCAAGCGTACGACTGTGCAGGTCATTCGGGGCGACAATAAGTTTTTTCCACTTATGCCCTTGAGAATAACCCGTAAGCAGATTGAAAAGTGCAGAGGCGTCCTCAGCTATATCGACATCGGCTGTGAACAAACCAAGGTCGGTATATGAGGTTGCTGTCGCTGGATTATAATTACCTGTTCCAAGATGGACGTATCGCTTCAGGCCTTCACGTTCATTTCGGATCACGAGTGACACCTTGCAATGTGTCTTAAGATCAAGGAACCCGAATACAACATGCACGCCCGCTCTTTCCAATTGACGGGCCCAACTGACGTTATTTGCTTCATCAAACCGGGCTTTCAGTTCTACCAGTGCCGTCACATGTTTGCCCGCTTCTGCAGCATCCATAAGAGCCCTAATAATTGGTGAATCACCGCTCGTGCGATAAAGCGTTTGCTTGATGGCCAACACCCTTGGATCTCTGGCAGCAGATGTAACAAAATCCACAACTGGGTCAAATGATTCATAGGGATGATGAACCAGAACATCCTCGCGAGCCACCGTTGAAAAAATGTCTCGCTGCTGGCGGAATGCGGCAGGCCTTCTCGGGGTATGTGGTTTGTCATGAAACTTCTCAAAACCTGGCAGTTTATAGAGTTCCCAAAGCCCTGTGAGGTCAAGAGGGCCGTTGATATTGTAGACCTCGTTGTATGTCGTTGTACCAGGCTCCTCACTCAATCCTCTCAAATCCTCATCATCAATTATTTTTTGAGCAATTGACTCATCCGCCTTTGCTGCAATCTCGAGCCGAACAGCCTGCCCCCGCTGTCGTTCCTTCAATCGCTCTTCAATAAGTCTGAGCATGTCATCGGACTCTTGTTCAAGAAGCTCCTGATCACAGTCACGTGTAATTCTAAAAGTCGTCCAAGACTTGACTGAAAATCCACCAAACAGATCCGGCAGTCTTGCTGCTACTAATTCCTCCAAGAGCACAAAGGAGACATCGTTTGCATTATGTCCAGGTAGCAAAATTACTCTTGGCAAAACTTGAGGAACCTGCACAACAGCAAATAATTGCTTTGGTCCCAAGCCTTTCTTGTGCTCGAGCATTGTGCCAAGGTAAAGACCACGGTTATGGTACCGCGGAGACGGATGTGCAGGATCACATGCCATTGGTGTAAGGATAGGTAACGCTCGCTCACGAAAAAAACGATCAACGTATGTCTTCTGTTCTCGTGTTAATTCCGTATTCCTCAAAAGATTAAAACCAGCTTCACGCATGGCCGGACCGATACTTTCCCGGAGACATCGATATTGCCGTGCCACGAGTTCCTGACTCCGAGCTGCTATGGCCCGCAGCTGCTCGCTAGCCGTCAGACCATCAGCCGCAAAGTCCTGTGGTGCACCGTCACCAAATGCTTGCTCTCGAACACCGGCTACTCGAACCATAAAAAACTCATCAAGGTTCGAGCTAAAAATAGCAAGGAATTTCATCCGTTCGAGCAGCGGATTCTCCTCATTTTCAGCTTCTTCCAGAACTCGTAAATTAAACTCGAGCCAGCTTAATTCACGATTAATAAATGCTTCTGGTCCAATCGTCATTTGAGATTTTTTAGCCAACGGTACTATCCTTTTCCTGAAAGGCATTCTTGAGCCTGCTGCTCCAGTCGCCACGCCAACAGCACTCGCGTCACCAAAACGGGCCACAAGCCTTTAGCTACACACCTAATTGTTTCATATTCCAAAGGGCCATGTGGCTAAAACTCAGTGAAAATGACCGAACTCCCCGCCAATTTGACACTTCTTGAAGCGGCTGTGGCAATCAGTCGGAAACTACTGCCTCGGCCGCCCCACCTGACTCCCGGCTGGTGCGCCGCTGTAGCGAGCATCCTGGAGGCAACCGCACGCAAACCTGGCAACGTCACCCCTGATAAGAACTTCACCGACCTGTCTTATGATGAACTCTGCAAGGCAGCACGTGCTATGGTGCCAGCATTCGACCAAGGGAAAGCGATTCCACTTGGG
>JBDOMQ010000112.1:0-4150 GCA_039831725.1 Pirellulales bacterium | reverse complement strand
GGGACGGAAATCGTAGTTCGCTGGATCTCGGAGATACTTCCACGAGGCTCCCTTCTCAGAAAAGTTATGGTCCGCTCTTCCAGGCAATACCGTCGCCACTGGCATGATGCTGCCGTCTGAACGTTTCCACCATGGTCTTGGTTCGTCGTCTAAATGAAATGACCGACTCCGTAGAGTTCCGAGGTTATTCCGAATCAGGCTATGCGCATTGCTGTAAATCTCATGCATCACCATAAAGCCCTGAATCGACATCGTAACCTCTTCTTGAAACACATCCGGATAATGGTTATTCCGCAGCACCGTATTATTCAAAATAAGGTGCCGATCCCCTTTCAATTCATTATCTGTTGTATTCCATGTGACATTATTCATATAGACACCGTCACCGTAGAGTTGGCCGTCCTGACGACGAACTCCTGAACCGTGGTAATCAAATCGCATGCCCTGTCGATTACAGTCGTGAGCCCAGTTGTGTGACACAAGCACCTGGTAGTGTTTCGTGGTCCCCACATTCAGAGCCGATCCGTCATGTTGAAGATTACTCATATTTGACAAACGATTATGGTCCAGGGTAGTTCCTTCACCGACCGCACGAACGCCCTCAGAGTTACCGCACCGCGTTATAGTATTCCGACGAAAAACACTGTTTTTCCCGATCATGACCGCGCCAGAACCTCCGCTAGAATTCACGTCCCATTCAATGTCACTAAACAGGCAGTTTTCAATCACCATGTCATCACTACCCAGGTAAACCGGCGCATTGCACCACCGAACCGTGTTATTTACAAACGAGTTTCGTTTACCGCCGAAAAAGCTTGGCATGGTATTGCCATTTGATGACGGGTTCCAGGGAGCAACATATTGAAATTGACCCTGAAGAAATCGGTGTGTGGCTGGATAGTCAAAGCTGCAATCACGCACTGACACGTCATCACACTCCTTTAGCCAGAAACCCGAGGCATGAAAATGTAATCCACGAATTTCAATTTCTGAGCAACGATCGAGTTCGATCCCAAAGTCCCGGACCCGCCCTCGCAATTCCATCGAATTTGGGTCTGTTTTTGCCGGTGGCATGTAATAGACCGTCTTTGTCTCAGAATCAAACCACCATTCATTTGCGCGGTCTAATGCGGCCCGCCCCAAAATATAATACCCCGAAAACTGTCGGACCTGTTCCTCGGGCAAGCCGGTGGTGTCGTACGAGAAATGATCTTCTCCGGTGCTGTGGTCGGTGATCCGACGTGCCCACGTCAGCCAGTGCCCGATATTCAGGACGGCAACACAGCCTGTAAAATCCTTGCCAGATGCTGCTAGTGATCCTGGCTGATTTTCGAAGCCAATATCTGGATCTACTTGATAGCGGCTATCACCCTCACGAAAACCGGGTGTCTCGGGCCGATGAAATCGATCGTCGTAGAGCAAGCCAAAGCGAGTCTTACCAGTCCATTTATTTTTATGCTTATCCCAGCCGCCATCCGCACTCCGCATACATTCCATCATTCGCCAGATGGATCCATCTTCAAATTTTGCATCAGGCCACCGGGCAACGTAGACAAGCCTGTCATCATGAAACAATTGATAGGGCTCGAAATCTAATGTTTGCTTCCAGACTCCGTTACCATCTGGAACCCATGCTTTTGGCATTTCGACAGTTCCATCAATAACTGCAGTAGCCCCCTCCATGGGAACCATCCTGATGCGCTTCTTTTGAACCAGTTTCAATGGCTCTTCGTATCGGCCTTCACCCAACCAGAGCGTGTCACCGGCCCTGGCACGATCCATAGCTGTCTTCAAACTACTAAAAGGTTTACTACGACTGCCGTTACTGGATTCCGTTCCTGTCGGCGACACGTACAGATTCTCAGCCAGCATGACACGGGAACCGAGCGTCGAGACGCACATCAGGGATAGGACAATAAATCGCATTGTTTTCCTTTCCGGAAGGCTGCTGAGCCAATCGATGTCGAGCTTCTACTTAGTTAGAATGAGAACGTATTTTTTACAATACGTTTGCATGCCATTGTCACACAAAAGCTTTAAAGACCCACACAACACCTGGAGGCAACCTTTTTTAAATCCTAGGAAAAACTACTCGCCATGCGATACAAATGTAAACTTCCCACCTTCGTTTTCACGTCAAAACAACTTTCACATCACTTTATCTGTTCTAACCGTACAGGAAGTCGAATTTAAACTGAATAGTTGTGAGAGCAAGCCTGCCCGCAGAAGGAGCCGATTGGTTTTGCACGCGGCCTTGGCTACTCTGCGTGCCAAGAACACTTCGACAAGTATTTGACGTGCTGCGTTTCTCTAAAAACTTCACCCAACAAGAAACTCATACTAATCCGCACAACATATCACTTTTGATACATCTCAATACCTACACATACGGATAATTGCCCCGCTTGAAAGTTTAACCATGCACATTCACTGCATGCCTTCGAGAGAAGCACACGGCAGAGACTGCCTTGCACTGCCGGTACCGTTTCCACCGACGCAATTATTTAGTCTGCTCAAACCCGACATAAAAGCAAAACAAAGCAGTGCACAAAGGAAGCATGCCGAGACCCATACTAATGAGACTACAGGAAGGGTGACGCCCTGCAGAACCAACGAAAGCAAACACTCGAGTTATGAAAATGTGAAACGATGTCCACCCAGCACCAAAGAAAAGTGCTGCACAACCGAAAAAAACCACTCGATGTTCGAGTTTCGTTTTTTCCTGATCACAGAAAATGACTTGATCAAGCCTCGGGTGAAGAACTTGGTGGATCAAAAGCTGGGCCTGTCGGTGCACTTTCCTCATCATCAAATTGACTTGGAAGTCTCCGCGAATCAATACGGGCCTGCCCATGGCGACTCTTTATCTCACCAGTGACATCGAGATCTTGAGAGATGGTTGACCACTGTCGACGTAATTCAGCAAGACTTTTACCAACTTTGAGACCGACGTCCGGCAATTGCTTCCCATAGAGCATGACTGCAATGACACCAATTACCATTAACTCAAGTGGACCAAGACCAAACATTTTTTTACCAGTGAATATGTTGTCTGACTACTTGTTTTTAACCACGAACCGGACTCGGTGCACAACGAGTGAACTCTTCTTGTTGCCTGATTATTCTTTGGAACTTGTTGCATCAGTTCCCGAGCCATTTGGCTGACTGATACGCTCTTCCTCCGAAGAGTTAAGTCCTCGTTTTAATTCAACAATGCCTTCGCCGAGCGATCGCATGACTCGAGGCAGACGAGTGCCGAATAGCAGAAGCACGATTCCTGCAACGATGATCAATTCTGTTGGTCCAAGGCCAAAGCCAAACATATGAGGAACCTTTCCTGATCCGCCAAGTGCTGTCCACATCACAATGTGGTTATTTGACGGATAACTGGCGACAAAAGAACTCGTAGCTATAAAGACTATTGCACATAAAATGATAACTTACGGAGTTCCAAGGTCAAATTGCTATCCGATCAACCGGAAAACCTTCACTCAGACCAAGCTGCTACTTTTGTCACATTTTCCGCCGGCTGCTTCTGAGGCAGATACGGTCGCCACCTCATTAGAACGATCTTCTGTCTCATTTGATCTGGGACTGAAAGAAAAGCCCCCACCGCAACGGTCACGGTGGGGGCACGCACGAGTTTCGATAATGAGCTACTGATTGAGCTAAACGACTTCTTTAAACCCCTTAAAAGTTGGCATCGGCACCAGTATCAACATCACCAACCATGTGAAGGTGATCATGATCGATGTAGACGACCTCTTGGCAGTCCTCGTCGATGAGAGTATGCGGAACAGGCCACCCAACACGCTTTACTTCCTGAAAGTAAACCGTGCACTTGTAATGAGCGTGATGCAACTGAGCAGGCCCAACAAGTGGATAATGCCTAGGTGGATCAACATAATCTGAAATCTTGTGTTTTGTTATCCGCACATTATTTCGCTGTGTTTCGAACAGGAAAGGCCACGGTCCTTGCACAGGTCGCGCTTTTTCAAGCGCTCTCATGACCTCATCGTCACTCGGTTCATCAAGAGCCTCACATGGCCCTCCTGGTGGAATTGGACCAAGAACAGGTGCTCTTTCATACCGCTCATAGTTCCAAAACTGATCTTCCTTTTGTTTCTGAACACCGACCGGAACAGGGACT
>JBDOMQ010000381.1:0-4160 GCA_039831725.1 Pirellulales bacterium | reverse complement strand
TTTCTATGATGATGTCGACTTTACGAAGCCCATATTGGATGGCCCAACACATCACGGCTTTGACGAATACTTTGGTGTCACCGGCAATACTGAAGATCCTCTCGATACAGAGCCACGTATCCTGATTCGCAATGATCACTTCACCTTCACTGACCGCACCCGAATGAAGCGGATCGGAATGAAGAAACACGAAGGACGCATCCTGTCAGCACCGGACTGGGATCTCAGCAGACTCGGTCCACAGTATTTGGAAGAAGCAGAAAACTTCCTGACGCGGCAGTCCAACAGCACACAACCTTTCTTTCTCTACTACGTTCCCAACGCCAATCATTTCCAACGAAACCCTCATGGCGATTATGCGGTTCCAGACGAGATAGCGGGAATAACGATTAAGGGTCGAAGTCGTTACTCAGATGACTCGGACGCAACTGATCGCGAAGATATGGTGCTGGAGAATGACGTTGTCTTTGGCAAGTTGCTGGAAAAATTGAAAACCACGAATGACCCGAGGTGGCCCGGGCACAAGCTTATTGAGAACACGCTCGTCATCTTCACAAGTGATAACGGTCCAAATGTCGGAGATAATCTTGGCCCGAATCAGGAAAGCGGTGAATTGCGAGGCAAGAAAGCCAAGATCTGGGAGGGCGGCATTCGTGTACCCTTCATAGTTTCCTGGCCGGCTGTTCTTCAAGGTGGCAAACTCAATCGCTCCATTGTGACCCTGACTGATTTATATGCGACACTTGCCCACATCGTTGGTCACCCGTTGAAGCCTGAAGAAGCGCACGACAGTCATGATGTATTTACGTATTGGGTTGGACAGCCTGAAAAAAAAGATACACGTCCACGCATTTTCTTCTGTCACTTGGGACCACCGTTTCTCAACGATGCGTTGGCCATTCGGCAAGGGCACAACAAACTGATCGTCGAAGGTGGTTTGGCAATGCCTTGGGTGCCCGGGGGCTCACGTGGTGCTGCGACGCCCGTCGCTTTGTACAACCTCCAGCAGGATCTCTATGAAACGAAACCATTTGCAGATGCTTCATCCACTGACATCATCAATGAACTCGCGGCAACGCTCTTAAGACTTCACAACCGCGGCCATGCGAGACAAGTCGGTGTTATTGGTGGTGGACCGATGATTCAGAACCCCGGGTGGCATCATCTAAGAAATGACGTCACTGGAGACGTTGGGTTCACATTTCAGTTACGTTCCGGAGTAGGAAAAAAAATGGTAACCCACCTCGGAATGTTTGATGATCACGACCGAGATAAACCAGTTCGTGCAGCTCGATCTATACCATTGGATCATGAGCGCGACCAACCGTCGAAGAGTCCCCTCAGTGGCAAAAACCATTCATTAGAGAACCCACATGTAATCCGACTTCTGGTGTGTTCCGAAGACAAGCAGGTTGAGCTCGCCCAAATTCAGCTGAAGCCCGGCACCTCCGACGAATTGATACGCTCATTTCGATATATACGTTTACCAGAGCCTGTTCAGCTCGAACAAGGACTGACCTACGTGCTTTTGATGTCCACGCAGGCTGCGGACGGTGATCATTTTCGTGATCCAGTCAGCTTCGATGGTCTTTCACCGCAGCTCAATCCTGACCTCGTTGTTCAGCGGAGCCTATTGCTTCGGGGAGATTCCCTATCTGGCTATATCGACGTGCCAGCGTTTGAGGACCTGACTGAATCCTACTCGCGATATCGCATGCCCATAGGACCCACTCTGCGACTTGCAGAGGAAGGCTTGGCGGATGATCCCTGTGTGTCAAATCCGTGATGAGCGACACATCACGACTAAACACGAACAAGCTTTACGAGAGGCCAGCAGTTTCGTCTGGACAAGTCACGCCATGTCCTACTGAAAGATTACCTTTCGATGACTTTTTCGGAAGCATCTTCTACGGCCCAAACTGCTGGACTTCATCCGGTCCGGGGGTTGCATAAGCAGGATCTTTTGCGCGGATAGAGACTTCGCCATTGTCGAGCATCCGAACATCAAGCGGCACGATAGTCACACCTTGCTCGTTAATTGTCCTGGCGTTGTCACCGATATTGCGTGACACGATACCGTCTCGTGATTCAGGCGGCACGTTGCCATTGAAAAAAGCGGTACACCACCACTGGCCGTTCATATCTTTAAAAGGTGTCCCGTGACCAAGGAAGCGACCGGCAAATTTGCGAGGCCCATAGGGACCAGTGATGGTATCGGCAACGCAGTAATAAAGGTTGTATGACCCCTTTCGTCCTTGATCAGTTGACCATGCCGTGCCCAAGTGAACGTACTTGCCGCCGACTTTGATCATGGTCGCTCCTTCGTGACCGATATGACTGATGGGTTTGCCGTCTGGCCCCGGGCGAGAACCAGCCGGATCAATTCGCACTGGCTCGGCGGTATAGCCGGTAAGGTCATTGGTGAGCGGGGCGACAAATGTGTTCCCCCACAACATGTAGCGTGTGCCATCATCGTCGGTGAAAATCGAAGGGTCGTGCCGCTCCCCCATGTTGGCAGCCATCGGATGCTTCCAAGGGCCTTGCAACTCCGCACCACTGGTCAGTGCCAGACTAGAGTGCTTCTTAGGGCAATGTACTAATGCCCAGCAACCTTTGTCTGCCAGCCAGTGTACTTCCGGTGCCCAAATCAGACGCTTCGGAATTTTTTTGCCACTCTTCGCCTTCATCGTATCGTCGACTGTAAAAATCGGGCCTAATGATTCCCACTGAATCAAATCTCTGCTTCGCCACAATCGAACTTGATGACCAACAATACTCTCGTCACCAAGTCCAATGTTATATGGATTCTTAGCTTCCCGAGGATCACCTTCGCGTGGCTGCGTCCCCGTCAGGTAGTAATACTTTCTTTCGGGACCAATCGAAATGAAAGGATCACGAATCCAGCCCGACTTGATGTATAGGGCCTTATCGTGTGATTTCAGCCCTGCGCGAATTGTTTCTGCATCCATCACTGGGGCAGGTTTTCGATCCGTGGGAACCTCGGCGAAGGCTTTCTTCTTTCGTTGATCAGTTTTAGCCGATGACTGCGTTGCACGAGCGAACAGCACCTTGTGCAACTCGGCTCGTTTCTTCGTAGAACTTTCGACCTTCCGGCCAGACGACCTCGCCAACATATGAGGGCAGTCTTCCCCCACAACGAACCTGCAACTCAGAAGAAGAATTGAGACACATCCGGCGAACACCAAACAAAACGGCAATGTTTGCACGTGCTTGGTTCTTATAGATTCATTCTGGTGATGATTACTTCGCTGAAAACTTGAATACAGTCTTCGACTCATACGTATCCCCCGGCTTCAGAATTGTTGAAGGGAAGTTGGTTTGATTTGGGCTGTCCGGAAAGTGCTGTGTCTCGAGGCAGAATCCACCCCGATGAACATATGGCTTACCAGACTTACCCTTCAGTCGGCCATCAAGAAAGTTGCCACAGTAGAACTGAATGCCAGGTTCGGTCGTGTGAATTTCCATTACGCGGCCAGATGTTGGCTCGTGAACTTGAGCAGCCAATGAAAGCTCACCTTCCTTGCCGTCTTTGTCAAGTATCCAGTTGTGGTCATAGCCAAGTCCGAAGCTAAGCTGTTCGTCTTGCTGGCCAATATCACGACCGATGGATTTGGCCGTAGTAAAATCAAATGGAGTGCCAGCGACAGTGGGCATCTCACCAGTTGGAATTAGAGTCTCATCAACTGGCGTAAACTTCTTCGCGTTCAGCATCAATTCATGGTCAAGAATTGTTCCTTGTCCTTCACCCTTCAAGTTGAAGTAGGTGTGCTGCGTCACATTCACTGGCGTCGCTTTGTCAGTCGTGGCGTAGTAGTCGACAACGAGGGAATTATCCTCCCTCAGCGTATATGTAATCTGTAATTGCAGGTTACCGGGGTAGCC
Source organism: Pirellulales bacterium (assembly GCA_039831725.1). Classification (GTDB taxonomy): domain Bacteria; phylum Planctomycetota; class Planctomycetia; order Pirellulales; family UBA1268; genus UBA1268. The sequence goes on along the minus strand of JBDOMQ010000381.1, from coordinate 257 downwards.
TTCTTCCTTATCTTTGGCAAGGTATGAGAGGGTGAGCGATTGGCCTTCGACATAGTCGTCAACTGTCCAAACAACTTTGTCGAACCCTATGGCCCCACCATGCAAATGGTTTTCACCATTGTTTTTCAGGAGCGAATAGATTTCACCATCCAGCGTGAATTCGCCCTTCGCGATGCGATTACCATAGCGGCCAACGACAGCTCCAAAGTATGGTTTATCAACAGCGTTGATGTAGTCTTCCACGCAGTCATAACCAA
>JBDOMQ010000182.1:0-4174 GCA_039831725.1 Pirellulales bacterium | reverse complement strand
GATTTGGTTTGCAGTTATGGGGTGGTCCAGAATCCACTGGATTTCCAACGACTAATACTCTTGCTCCTCAACTTCCCGGAAATACGTATGACAGCTTTATTGATACAGCATGGAATCCACAATTCACTCCGCTATTTGGTGCAGAATTTGGAATCCGAGTTGGCTTCTATACAAACTGGGATGTCTTTGTCATGGACAGCTGGCGTGTCATGGGGCGAGCGATTGGAACACTGAATATGACGCCAACTTTTCAAGGCAAACTCGGTGTCATCTACCTCGACCGAAACCAGGTGAAGCTATTACCAGCTGTCGGGTTTACCTGGACACCAAATGCAACATCACGATATGACGTGTTCTTTCCTGCTCCACGAGCTATGTGGCGTTTTGGACAAACCCGACGACATGCTTGGTGGGGCTATGTCGCCGGTGAATACGGTGGTGGTCGTTGGACGTTTCGCACGGTCAATGCCGATGGAACGAATGGGTTCATTCAGAACTTCGACTACAACGATATTCGAATCTCACTTGGCACAGAGTGGGTTCCTCTTGCCCCAACCGGCTTTTCTGGGAATTTTGAAATTGGCTATGCATTTTATCGACAGCTCTTCTATGTTAACGAGTTAGGACCCCAGCGATTCCAGCAAATTGTTGATCTGCCAAGCACCATTATGTTTCGATTAGGCCTTGCCTACTAACGCGTGTGGAGAAGAGCATGGCTTCTCAAAAGCGTGGTGACATTTCATGGTTGGTTCTCTTTGCATGCCTTGCATTTCAGGCATGTGATTTGTTTGCTTACGACGATGAAATTGTCCCTCTTCCACCGGTTGAGTCGTTTGATACGAGTTTCTTTGAGAAGATTCGCTTTGCTGCACTTGGTGATCCTCAAGACCTGACCGAGCCACTTCTACCAGACGATGTTGCTCCGCCCGGTCAGCCACGCCAGGAAAATAATCCACCCGGTCGCAAACTTCCCCCCGGAGCAAAGCCTGGGGCTCTTCAGCAACTCATTCTCACGACGACTGAATTACCTCGTCTGGGGAGCAACGGCCTTGGGCTCGCCACGCTCGACATGAGCCTCACCCTTGGTATGCCTGCACCAACAGTTGATTCACCACTCCTCATCACTCCCGGTTTTGGCTGGACCTTTGTGGATGAGGCAAGTGGCCCAATGGATCCCGGTCTTCCTGCGACGCTTCACGAGTCATGGATTCAGGCACGCTGGATGCGGAAAATTGGTGAACGTCTGGGTGTCGATCTTGCAGTCGCACCTGGCTGGTACAGTGATTTTGTCAATGACAGTGCACAGGCATTCCGGGTCACAGGCCACGGATTTGGTGCCTGGGAGGCTCGTGAAGATCTTAGTGTTGTCGCTGGTGTCATCTACCTCGATCGTTACGACGTCAATCTCCTACCCGCTGGTGGACTTCTCTGGACTCCGAGCGATGATCGACGCTTTGAGTTGATCTTTCCACGACCTCGTCTCGCCTGGCGAATCAAAGAAACCTCAAAAGCCGCTCAGTGGGTATATCTCGCTGGTGAATTCGGAGGAAATCAGTGGGCTGTCCGTCGAGACTCTGGTGCTGACGACATTGTGGTCTATCACGATTATCGTTTGCTGGCCGGCTGGGAGCGAAGGCCTGCAGATCTTGGCATCAGTTGGCGTCTAGAAACCGGCTGGGTGACTGGGAGGCTCGTAGAATATTATGTGACTGATACGGCTGACTATCACCCAAGTGACACGTTTCTCGTGCGGTTGGGTGTCTGGTATTAGGACACATAATTGAGTGAACGATATGAAATTCGTCGCATATTGTGCCCTCACTGGTTTTTTGCCACGGTTCAAAGGTCCAATTCATGCAACCTGGTGACAACCTGCTTGTTCACTACCACGATGCTAATCTTTTGGTACTGGAAAAACCTTCCGGGCTCCTCTCCGTACCAGGACGGGGGCCAGATCTACAAGATTGTCTTTCTAGCCGTATTCAGACACGCTTTCCAACAGCACTTGTCGTGCATCGTCTTGATCGGGATACCTCAGGGCTCATAATCATGGCATTGGATAAAGCGTCACAGCGAAACATCAGTCTTCAGTTTGAAGAGCGCAAAGTTCAAAAGGTGTATGAATGCATTGTGCGAGGCACGCCTTCAGAACATACAGGGTGCATTACACTGCCAATTGGACGAGATCGAACACGGCCGCCTCGTTACAAAATTGATTACGAAAATGGACGGTTTTCCGAAACATCGTGGAGCGTGCTGGAAAACCAGAACGGTACTACTCGTCTCCAGATTAAACCACTCACCGGTCGTTCTCATCAGATACGACTTCATCTTGCTTCGATCGATCATCCCATTCTTGGTGATCCGTTATACGCAGATGCCACTGCCCTTGCCGCTGCAGACCGTCTTCTCCTTCATGCTCGTGAAATACAGTTTTCACATCCTGTGACCGGAAGCATCGTATCGTGTCAGTCCTCCTGCCCTTTCTAATGCAACCGGATTAGGACAATTCCATAAATGCTCGTACTGCGTGCAAAAATGCCTCTGTATTCTCAACATGCACCCAGTGACCAGCGTTCTCAATCACTTGTCGATGCGCCGCTGGGAAAACGTGTTGAATGACTTCCGCATGCTCGGGACCGACAAAGGTTGAGTCTTCTCCTTCAAGGAAAAGAGTCGGGCGAGAAAACTGACAACTATGTGCCAAATCTGGCCAATCAAGAATCTGATCAAAATGCCGTTCAATTGCATCCAGATTTGCTATCCACGTCAGTCCATCTGGTTGCATCTTAATATTGGTGACTAAGAACCCTCGAACTTTTGGATCGGGGATTGTATCCATGAGAGCCAGCTCGACATCTCGACGATGAGAAAGCGTCGCGAGTGGCACTTTCTGCATCGCATGGACATAGTCAATCGGTGTGCCAGAAGAGCGTGCTGGTGGAATATCAACAACGATGAGTCGATCCACAAGATGTGGCCATATCAGTGAAAGATACATTGCCACTTTACCACCCATACTGTGACCAAGGATGTCAACTGGTTCAGAACACTCGTTCTCGATAAGAGTAGCGACATCTTCAGCCATAGATGGGTAATCATGGATATCATTCCACGGGCTTTCACCATGATTACGAAGATCGACGGTCAGGACTCGAAATGTATCTGAGAGTTGGCGTGCAATGGATGACCAATTTCTTTTTGAACCAAACAGACCATGTAAGATTACAAGTGTCTGGCCTTCTCCGATAACATTGTGAGATAACTTGAGAGACACGGCTTTTCCAAAATGAAGTTGTTTTTATTTGCTTCATTCATTTGAAGGAGCAAACAAACATAGGATACCAGTAGGAACATTTCCCATGCGAGCAGTGATCCAACGAGTCTCAAAAGCATGCGTCACGATAGATCACAAGGAAACAGCCACCATTGGCAGAGGACTCCTTGTTTTCTTGGGTGTTGAAACCGGTGATACGTCAGCAGATGTACAGTGGCTTGCTGGAAAAGTAGCTCGATTGAGAATTTTCCCTGACGAGCAAGACAAAATGAATAAGAACATCCAAGAAATTCAAGGCGAAATGCTTGTCGTCAGCCAATTCACGCTCTTCGCAGATACTCAAAAAGGCAATCGGCCGAGTTTCTTTCAGGCTGCCAAGCCAGACGAAGCAATGCCACGCTACGAGGAGTTTCTCCAGAAAATAGAACAGCTCACTGGACATACACCGGCTCATGGAACATTTGCTGCCGATATGCAGGTTGCTCTGATCAATGATGGGCCGGTTACGATTCTTATCGATTCTCAAGAAATCAGCAAAGCGACTCATCAAAACGGATCATGCAACTTTTAAACGTCGTAGCGTAGTGGTGCTTATCAGCCTTCTAAGAGATACCCTAAAGGCATGCTACTCTCAAACAAATTATTCAAGAAGAGCTTCTCTGCGAATAACGTCGTGTGCGTTGACGAGTACGTACTGTCCTAGCGCACAACCATGACCTCACTGAACAGTACTGGATGAATTCATTCTGCCAAAAGAAGGGAGCAGCTGGGCATATCTGAAGAAAAGCATACTTTTTCAATAAAGCAGAGCAAAATGAATGGAATCAGAAGAAGTCTCATTCATTGAGACTTCTGTTTTGCTCGTTCCTTAGCCTTTCGGGCTTCGTATGCTGCGAT
>JBDOMQ010000383.1:0-4175 GCA_039831725.1 Pirellulales bacterium | reverse complement strand
ATGCCCACGAGCTAAAATGGTACAAGGTTCCTTTGGCCAAAATCACCAAGCCTTCGAACACCATCCTTTATGGTCTGGCCGGAAAAGAAAAACTTCGTTTTGTCGTCGAATCTGTATTCGACTGCACAGGAATCCAAGTTCTGATCGTTGCATTTCACCCTGTGGTGTTGCCCACCTGTGGCAACGGCAGCAACGCCGAATACCGTGTCTGCAAATTCCATAATCTGTTGGTTTGACGGTGATTAACAAAACATGATGAAACAAGCCCATGGCAGTCACGAAATGCCATGGGCTTGTTTGTATTTGTTACGGTCCAAACAGACGAATCCTGGTAAAAGCAACGTCAGCCTATTTCAGGTAACATTGCCTCGGCTTCGGCGGCCTTTCTTAGCTTCTCTAGAGCTTTCGCTTCAATTTGCCGAACCCGTTCCTTTGTGACGCCGAGAGCGGATCCTACATCTTTGAGAGTCTGAGGATCATGCTCATGATTCAGTCCATATCGACGAACGATGATTGTTTGTTCTCTTTGGTCGAGCCGGTCAAGAAATTTTTCCACCTGCTGAAGCCTGTCAGATTCAGCCATCCTTCGATAGGTCTCATCGGTGCTTTCATCAGCTGCAGCATGCAGCAACTCAATGTCAGCAGCACGAAAACGATCTCGTACTTTATGTTCATTCGGAATCGTGCGGGCATAGTTTTTCATAATCGCCCACGATGCATAGGTGCTAAATTTATTTCCACGTGCGTAGTCAAACTTTTCAACTGCCCGCATTAATGACATATTGCCATCGCTCACAAGGTCAAAAAAGCTATCCGAAGCTGACACACGTCGCTTTGCTATCGAGACAACAAGGCGAAGATTCGATCGTACGATTCTGTTTTTAAGTTCAACAATATCTTCGTAGAGAAGCTCAATCTGATCCATCAATCGTCCACTTGGGCGCTCTGGCTGCAACTGCTCGCGCAGAAGTGCTGCCTTGTATTTCAAGTAATTGAACTTTCTGAATAACCAGACTTCTTGCTCACGGGTGAGTAAAGGCACTTCGTAAAGGCTTGCAAGGTATGCAGGCAATCCTGTTGGTCGTCGAACCCGTTTGGGAGCATCTGCGTTTTCAGGAAAGGGCTGGAAAACAACTTTCTCAGCACTTTTTCTGGCAAACAGGGCGTTCGGCATGTAGTCAAGTGAAAGTTGAGAAATTGCCGTGGCTCGTTGAGCAAGCACAATACGATAGATGCTCGCTCGACTTCTATGGTACCGGCGGGCAATTGACTCCACGGATTCTCCCTGCTGATATTGGCGGAAAATACGCGCGCAACTTTCAGGGCGTAATTTGCCATCCGCGTTTGGGAAGACTGCCGATTCAGGGTGTTCTTGATCGTATCGTTTAATCGTGTATCGAATCGTTTCTACACTTCGATTGAGACGATTTGCTATGCGTCGGTGGACATCAGCTGGGCAGGCGCCTGCAGATGCAAGACGACGAGCCCATCCAATGAGTTTGTCGTGTTCGTCATCACTCAGCTGACTAAATCGACTTCCTCTCTGAATTCTTGCTGGGTTCTCGTGGACAAATCGATCAACAGCACTGGCAAGAAAGCCAACACGTTTGCGACCGTTAATGACTACCCGTTGGGCAACAAGCCCATGATCTCGCCAGCGAGAGATGGTTTTTGTTGAAACGTTAAATTGTCGGGCAAGATCTTCGATCGATAGAACGTCTTCATCCGAGGATATGTCGCCGCATGTATGCGTGGGTTGTGACCCACCAGCACATGTGTTGTCATCGTGAATACGAATAAAAGAATGAATTTCGTCTTTAAATATGTTTGAACGCATGAAACTCCTCCATGGTGGAGATGCTTTGTACTCACAGATTTATTGGCAACAACGTGAACTCACCCCTTTTGCTCATTCACGATATCACCAAAAGACCTGAAGCCTTTGCATCACCAAAACAGGCAATGAAACCAATCCTGCGCCCACGCTTTGGAATCGACCCTGATCCCGACCACACCTTGTTTGCGGACGCCTTATTTATACGTCGCAGCAAGACAGATGGTTTGTTGAAACGGAAAATAATTTAGAAAATCAAGAGAAATTCAGATTATGCGCGTGATGCGGACTGTTTGGATCAGGCGTAAGTCGTTTCCTGCAAGCAACTTACGGTTTCCTTTCAGCCTGCAGAGTGTTTTCAGTCAAGGTATTCATTTTTTGGAATATAGCTAAAATGCAGTGTTTTTGTCAAGTGGACACTTGGTAATCACAAGGACCCTAGCTGTCTCGCTCGAATGTGTCCAGTTAGCAGCCTCGGGCGGATTTTAAGAAATTCATGGGGCTTCTCGATTTATGCGGATATTTGACCGCTGGTGGTTCGGTAGGCTTCATCAATATGCAGGCTTGTCTGGGTTCGCTACAGAGATCAACTGCTGGAAGCCGATTTGCTACAGGAGCAGCCTCGTTCTGGTGGGTAAAGGGATCATGCACTTGTTAGAGATCAGCGTCTGAAGGGCCAACATATGGTCGATTTTTCCCAACGATTTTCACGACTGACACACATTGTTCTTCTTACCTTTGTTGGGCTTTCTGATTCTGTTCATTTTTGCCCAAACCGGGTTTTGGCGGATGCGCAGAAGGTGGTCCACGATACGTCCTCAACCTTTGAGATTGAGCTTTCAGTCCGTGGGAAACTGAAGTTTCCTGCGGGAAGCGATTTGCGTTCTGAGTCGCTAGAAATTATCGAACAACCGGTTCATGCTCATTCGAATCTCATCTATCGACAGAATGCAGATTCTGAAGAATTAAAGCCTAGTTCTACAGTCGTGAGACGCTATGAGCGTGCCGTTGCAAAAGCCGTTGTTGGTGAGGATTGTGTCAATACACAACTTTCCGGGAAGCAAGCCACCATTCATGTGAGCACAAATGGTCAGGGGCTCGATTTTTGGTTTCGGGAAGGATTTCTTACGCAGCCCGAAGTCGATTTGTTGACAGTAGCATTTGACCCCCTCTATCTCGATGCATTATCGCCACCAAGTGATCAGACTCCTGGAGTTCAATGGGAGATCAATCAGGCTATCACTGCAGACTTACTTTGTATTGATACGGTCCATTCTGGTGACCTAAGGGCGACGATAAAGGATCACACTGACGCGGGCACGACAATACATATTCAAGGCGAGATTGAAGGTGCGATCAACGGAGCCCCCACATCAATCACGATTGAGGGGCACTATGACTGGAATTCAAGAGATAGTTTGGTCGGTACTGTGTCGATGCTTCACGTGGTGATTAAGGAATCTCGAGACGTGACTTATATCGCCCCGGGAATTGACGTTGAGGCAATCATCGATATGTCTCGTCGTTCTCAGAAAACATTTCGACCACGAGTTGTCACTGCGAGTTCAAATGGTGTTGTGCCAAAGCATGGGAGATCTCGGCGTGGTCCCGGGAAGCCGGGGTTTCGCTGGGTATGTGATCCTTACGATCGATACGACGTTATCTATGAAAATAATTGGAAAATAATAGAAGAGAGCAGTGAATATCTTATGATGCGGTTTGTGGATCAAGGCGCACTGGTTGGACAAGTAACGCTGACCCCATTGCCCCCGCAATCAGAAGAGCTCACGCTTTCGGATTTTGAGAATGACATAGAAAAGACTCTCGGTGAGCAATTTGGACACCTTCTGTCTGCGTCAACGTCTAGTCGCGACGACGGAACAACGATCATGCGAGTTGCATCCGTTGGGGAGGCCGACAATTTGCCTTTCCATTGGATTCATTACCATCTCAGGACTGCTGAGGGCCGAAGGCTAAGTCTTGCTTTTGTTGTCGAATCACGTCATTTGGCACGGTTTTCTGAGGCAGATCGGCACTATGTTGATGGGGTTGATCTCGCGCCTGAATAGGGTTTCTTGCGGGAAGACGTCCCAGGCCTCGATTCATAGGGGCACCGCTTGACTACCCCCTGTCTATGCTGGAATACTAGGGTTCTTCGGTTGGAACCCTTGGCCCGAACAATTTCTGCCAGGCTCGAAGTCGCTGCACTGCATCGCTGGTTCCTGAATGTACAAGAAAAGGAGCTTTGCCGTGGTGTAAGGTGCGTGGAAATGTCCAGCCCGCCAGGCAACAGCCACCATGGGTTTGGAGTTTTTGGCCATCGAGAAACAGCAACGCATCA
>JBDOMQ010000255.1:677-4199 GCA_039831725.1 Pirellulales bacterium | reverse complement strand
GGCTCGCACCAGGTTGCCCAATAATGGACAAGTACTGGTTTGCCCTTAAAGTCACGGAGCGATAGTTTCTTTCCATCGATTGTTGTTCCGCTCAAATCAAGTGGTCGGCCAACTGCCTGTAACCGGCGAAGCGCTCCACTGGCTTTGCGAGCCGATGCTGAAGATGGAAAGCGTTCTACGATCTGCTGATAACGCTTTGTTGCGGCTTCCTCTTTCCCTGAAAACTCATCTGCAATACTAATCTGAAGCATCGCTTCTGCAGCATCATTTGCTTCCGGGTGCGTTTCCACAAATAAGGCCAGTTCTTCAAGCCACGCAGCCTGAACTTCTTCAATGTCGGCGCCCGGTTCTTGCATGCTGCTTGCGTACCTGGCGGATGCTAGCCGGAAAGCAAGAAAAGATTTCAGCGGATCATCTTCTGGCAGGCGGTCCGACAATCTCTCTAGCTGAGCAAGGGCATCCGGCATAGTTCCCTCCTGGGCAGCGGCAGCAAGCGTCTCAGCTAACTGACGGAACCAGAACTCTCTTTCATTACCCTGAGCCAGCTCCGCGACCTCTCCAAGAATTTGAACCTGCTTGGTGAGTAGCTGTGCCATATCAGCACCTGTCACCCCTTGCATCTTTTCCTCAATCTCACGTAACTGCTCAAGAAATGGCTGCATTGCCTCAGACGGGATAGCACCTGTCTGAAAAGCAGCACTGTCGACTTGAGGGGAAAATAAAGAGAACGATTCAGCTACCGCCTCACTACCTGAGGGCAACTGTGGAAGATCAATCGGTCGCCAAACGTCACCAAAGCGAACCAATGAACCGACAAAAACCTGTCCACCACCCGCGTTGACTCCGTCTGTTAACGCAACCACGTTGTCGTATGCCACAACATCGTCACTTGCACCATCCGTAGACTTCGGCAGAACACCTGGAACACCCGCCAACATTGCCGTCCATTGCGTCTGAGGTGTGACCCCTTTCTGCTCCTGCGAGATTCTTCCAAAGCGCTTTTTGGCCGTCTCCACTCGAGTACGTACCTGGCTGAGTAGTTCTGGAGTAAAACCAACTTCTGTAAGTTCAACCTCTGACGGAAGCAAACGTTGAAAACTTGCCTGGTCTCGATTGCCTAATGCAGCAACAATCTCTGCCGTCGCCTCCTCGGGTGACAGAACCTTCCAGGCATCCAGAATGCCATCTTCATTTGAATCGATACCCCAGCGGGATCCAGCAACCCCTAGCCAACGGCACTGGTCCGGTTTTGTGTTGTGGTCAGTATCTATATCTCGGTAGACCTCAAGCCCGTCTTGGTAATAGCTCCATTGATCCACTACCCGATCACCGTTGGTGTCAGCAAAACGTCGTAGCAAAATTCCCTGAGAAGAACGCACGACCCAAGACGTCATGTCGTTTGCTTTTTCCATCGCAAGGGTAGCGGCCTTGGCTCCACTGTCGTCCGGGATGTCATACTGGACAACCTGCTTGGGTTTGAGTCCCAGGGCGTATTCAACAGTCGGCTGCGCGGCACGTATTTGACTCGTAACACTTCCAACAAGGCAGTAGAACAAGACAACACGACTAATCGAGAGTTGGATAGGACTACGAGGCACATGGTGACCTGGCATTGGATTAAGACTCCTTATTTCATTTCGAGCATGAGCAGAACTTCTCTGAGGAGCCTACCCTGAGATGGGGATTGCCGTCAGCGCCGACTTTGAGGTGGCCCCGACAACGTAAAAATTGGCAACCGGTTGCAATCGCACATCACGGGAGGGTAGCTTTCAACCTAGAACATTTGTTTTTTTGGCTGCTGCGCGCGTAGCTCAGTTGGTTAGAGCGCCACCCTGATAAGGTGGAGGTCCCTGGTTCGAGTCCAGGCGCGCGCACTCTGTTGGAACATCGGGCCGAATAGGGTATCGTGTCATCAGTTGTGCAGTTGAAGAATTACCGCGTTTACGACTACAGACTTTTCGCGGGGACGTAGCTCAATTGGGAGAGCACCGCCTTTGCAAGGCGGGGGTTGAGGGTTCGAGCCCCTTCGTCTCCACTCAATACCATCCCGTCACCACCCGACCTCTCATAAACCGATCAGGTTTTCAGCAACACAATGACGACGTATTCGAGTGGTCATTCTGGAGTTGCAGATTACGTCACCGGGCTCCAAACACGTGGTGAACTTGAGTCCTTTCTTCGGAAGCACCTTGAACACAACAGCGACCAGAAGCCACTTCTTGTTGCCTTGGGGGTTGATGTTGTTGGTCTGAAGCAAATTAACGATACCAGTGGCTTTCTCGCTGGTGACAAGCATCTTGCTGCAGCTGCAGCCAAAATGATCGATGCAACAACACACGCACATCTTCGATCTCGTCTCGGTGGTGATGAACTTGCGGCTATCTTTCTTGGCAATCATGCCCTGCAATGTGCAACGGCTGCAAAAGAAACAATGCTAGCATGCTCAAATGATCCAAAAGTTCGATGCGGCATCGCACCTGCCGCTGCCGGTGATACCGCTGCCTTACTCATCGAACGACTTTACACGGCTATTCGAAAAGCCTGATTCAGAAACATCACGCCCAACTCATCCCCTACTGCCTAAGCACACCTCGGATACCCCCTATGCCTTCTGCTATTGAGTCGAGCCCTTCAGACAGTTCAGCACGACGAGACACTATTCGCAATGTAGCCATCATTGCACATGTTGATCACGGCAAGACAACCCTCGTTGACTGCCTTCTCCGGCAAAGCGGCCAATTCAGAACAAGTCAACTTGAAAAAGAACGCATACTTGATTCAGGAGATCTTGAGCGAGAACGCGGCATTACGATACTTGCAAAGAATATTGCGATCCAATGGCAAGGCATCAAAATCAATATTATTGACACACCGGGACATGCCGATTTTGGTGGCGAAGTTGAACGGGTTCTCCGGATGGCCGATGGCGCGGTTGTGCTTGTTGATGCAGCTGAGGGTCCAATGCCTCAAACCCGTTTTGTTCTCGGAAAGGCTCTTGAAGCCCGACTTCGTCCGGTTGTCATTGTGAACAAAATTGATCGGCCAGATGCGCGTCCGCACGAAGTACTTGATGAAATTCTTGAACTTTTCCTTGAACTCGGAGCTGATGACGACCTCGCTGACTTCCCCTACCTCTTTGCATCAAGTCGAGACGGCTATGCCTCTGCTGATGAAAATGCACGATCTGGCTCAATGAAGCCTTTACTAGAGATGATCGTCGAAAAGATTCCGGGGCCTGTTGTCGATGACGAAGGACCTCTCCGCATGCTTGTCACCACCCTCGATTGGTCTGACTATGTTGGCCGAATCGCTGTTGGCCGAATTGAGTCTGGAAAACTCTTCAAAGGCGGCAGCATTCTCCGATCAACATCAGATGGCACACTTTGTCCGGCAAAAACAACAGGTCTTCAAGTCTTCGATAAACTCGGGCGAGTTGACACCGATGAAGCTACTGCCGGTGATATTGCTGCTGTAAGTGGAATCGAACCAATCGAGATCGGTGATACGCTGTGCTGCTCAGAC
>JBDOMQ010000255.1:0-667 GCA_039831725.1 Pirellulales bacterium | reverse complement strand
AGACGATCCACGACCACTTCCGCGTCTGGCGGTTGATGAACCAACCCTGAGTATGGTTTTTGGTATCAACACCTCACCATTAGCTGGCCGCTCTGGTACATTCCTTACCACGCGGCATCTTCGTGAGCGGCTGTTTAAAGAACTTGAACGCAATGTGGCACTGCGGGTCGAACCAATTGCCGGCACCGAACAGTTTTCCGTATCTGGGCGCGGCCTGCTTCACTTATCCGTGCTAATTGAAACGATGCGGCGAGAAGGATTTGAGCTATCTGTTGGTAAACCACGAGTGATCTTGCGGAAGGAAGAGTCAGGTTCACTCGAGCCTTTTGAATCACTGGTGGTTGAAGTTCCGCAGGAAAAGCTGGGGCCAGTGATGGAACTCGTCGGGGCACGACGCGGTCAACTTTCCCATATGGGGTCACGCGGCGACTTCACGCACGCCGTATTTTCAATACCGGCAAGGGGCCTTATCGGGCTTCGAACCCGTGTGCTCAATGCCACTCAGGGAACTGCTATTATGCACCATCGTTTTGAATCATGGCAGCCGCTTGAAGGTGACGTAAGTGGGCGGGCGAATGGTGTTCTGATTTCGATGGTCAAAGGTAAAGCTGTTGCTTTTAGCCTTGATAGCCTGCAGCAGCGTTCTGAACTATTCGTTGCGCCTGGA
>JBDOMQ010000006.1:0-4204 GCA_039831725.1 Pirellulales bacterium | reverse complement strand
CGAGCGGATTTTTCTTTGGATCGAGGTGATCCAACTCAACAGCTAACCCCCAATAATGTTCGAAGAAGACACGCTTGGTCTTGAAGTCACCGTCCAGCCAACCGCTAACCACATCAATATGCTCAGCGACGAAGGGATATTTTCCTTTTTGTGCTTCATACGTGGGCGTACCATGCCAGCTTCCACCATGGCTCGCTTTCCAGTCCTCTTCTGTGCGAGGGAGGGGACGGAGACCAACGAGGCCATGCGTTTGAGATTCTTCCGCGACCACTGCTGAGACAACGACACTGTTCAACAGTAGGCAAAACAGTAATTTTGAAATATTCGGCCTTGGAGGAATGCTCATGGCACGACTGGTTCTCGTGTACTTACGTAGAAATTTTGAGGCAGTTGATCCGGCAGAGCGTCATCCATCTTATAAAGCGAGACCATGCTCCCATATTACAAAAGCTCATGGATCAATATCGCCGCTTCACCTCGAGTAATATCGGCATCTTTTTCCAACTGGGACAAAACATCCCGCTGAAGCAGACCGGATAGTATTTTTACTGCTTGTACACCAGTTACATTTTTCTCAGGGTGAGCGAGGGCCGTCTTAAAATCATCGCTCGGTTCAAAGTCAAAGAATGGCTCTTCGGATTGAGTGGAGTAATCGTAGAGCGTTTCAATGTATTTGAAAGCAGGGTGCCCTCGGGGTACGTCTGTGAAGTGTGAAGCAGTAATGCTGAGCGGAATCTGAAGACCATTCACCACCATTTTGGAAAACTCACCGAGTGTGATCGGTTCATCGGGGCGGAAGCGATACGCTTCCAATCTGAGCGACGCTAAGCCTTTGTCCTGTTCGATGCCGTAATCATTGATATCCGGTCCGGCCACGGCGCCCAGCAGACTTAGTTTCTGCGCCGCAGTGAATGCGGGCGCATCTCCAGGGAGGTCTGTGTAGAAAAACAGGGTGCATCGCTGTCTTAAAAGTTCATCCTGAATGGCTTCTACAGTGACGTCTCTGAGTTCCTCCTTGTTGTTGATCGCTAGCGCTGCCGCGACCCCTGCAGCCTGCCCAAGTGCCGACCAGACGGGCTCCATCCGCACACTGCAGATGGCAACATGAGTCGAAGAAATACCCACTGGAAACAGAATACCGTTGTGCTGTTTGGGCACCAGCGTGCCGTAAGGAATCTGGTAAGGCCCTGTTGCATCATGTAGATGCAGCGTGCCTTCTGCTGCGCCTTTTCCGTACGCCGGTTCCTTTCGGCTATCGGGGCCTTGCACACGATGTGCATCGATTCCATACACTCCAATAGCTACCGAATCCGAAAGCAACGGCCCACGGAAACCATCCCCACGAAGATCCTTGTGCAGATCACTTTCGGTTAACGTGTAGAGCCCTTCAATGCGGCGACCCTGGCGAACATAGAGCCTATATGGAAAGTTACCATTGTCTTGAAACTCATCGTCGGGGAGACCGATGTTGGGTGAACCTCCTTCGGTCTGAATGTAGTAGAGGTAGCCAAGGTCGTGGTTGTGATAGATTTTTTCAATCTCAACACGCTCTTCCCAGTCGGCCAAGACCCACTGAGTACCGTGTCCGACAAGATCGCCTCCCCAGACGATGCGAAGTAGATCAAATTTATTATTCGGTATGATTGGCTTCTTGTTCGCACTCCAGTTGTACTTGCCAGGGTCGTAACCGGGCGGTGGTTCCTTCAGTCGATAGGGATGGTCGGGTCGGCCGTAATCCTTCGCAGTGATTCTATAAGTGAATGCCTGTGATCGGTGGTCAGCTACACCTGTACTCTCAGGAAGGATCGTGGCGGGCAGTGTTCCCTTCACTCTGCGGAAATAGGTTGTATAGATCTGCCCTGCGTGCGGCTCTTCTTTGGATCGGGCTTCACGTCCGATGCGATATGGAATCCCAGCATATTCTGCCAGGTCTGCTTCATACGTTGCATCAATGATCACTTTGCCGGTGTAACTATATTCTGCACCGAGTGCGCCTTCGTTGTCACGCTCGCGTGTGACCACCCCCGTGACACGATCGTCCTTCATTTTCACATCGACGGCCACTTCGTTGAACCGCGTTGTAATCATCGGGTGTTCGGCAACCATTTCCGCATAAATGTTGGCGGCCGTATGCGGCTCCCAAGCCCGACCTTCGGCAATATTCCAGTTTCTAGGGTTGTTTTTCAGATGGGACTGCACCAAAGGATCATCTGCCATCTCGCTGCGATGGTAGGCTTTTACGCGCTGGCGGAATTCCTCCATCACTCCGCTGTTTGATTCCACATACTTGTCATCGAGTCTCAGTACCCCCGAAGAAAGCACACCTCCAAGGACAGGTGCCTGTTCGATGATAATCACTGTCTTGTCGGCCCGTGCAGCAGCAATAGCCGCAGCGACTCCAGCAGGTGTGCCACCAACAACAACGACATCATACTCGTTTGCCTGAGTTGGTTCAGCAACTGAAACAATAGACGTAGTGAGCAACAGCAGGGTGACGATTATTTTTGTTGAATTGACTATCACAGAGAGTTTTCTTTCTTTGATTCAGTGCCCCGCTGGGGCCTATTCGTTCCAGGAAGATACTTTTTCAGTCTCGCGATGATTGCGTCGTGCTCTGGCGTCAACGATTGCACCGCAAGATTACTCCACTCGTTTGGGTCGGTCTGATGATCGTAGAGCTCTTCGCTACCATCAGCGTATCGGATGTATCGCCAACGCTCATCACGTACGGCGTGATTGTTTTGGCCCAGTGTAGACAGAGCGACGTGCTTCCACTCGGAGTCAGGATCTTCGAGCAATGGCTCGAGACTGACCCCTTCAAGCTTTGGATTCACAGGCAATCCACAGAGATCGATCAGTGTAGGATAGATACTCAACAATTCAACAGGCTTGTCTGTCCTGCCTTTGATGCCATCAGGCACACTCATAATGAGCGGGACGTGCGTTGTCCGCTCCCATAGTGAAAACTTCGACCATCGCTGTTTTTCACCAAGGTGGTAGCCGTGGTCCGAGAACAACACCACAATTGTGTTCTGCCCATGCGGCCCATTGTCGAGTGCATCAAGGACACGACCAATTTGCTCATCAGTCCAGCGAACGCAGGCAAGGTAAGCGTGTACTGCCTCTTCCCAACGGCCGTTTTCGCGCATCCAGTCGTGCGTCGGAATCTTCGGGTTGCTCATCGACACCTTGCGGGCCGCATTGGGAATATCGTTCCAGTCATCGTCATCAACGCGCGGTAGTTGTACGTCCCTGAAACTGTCGTACACACGACGTGGCGGAAAGAACGGTACATGCGGACGATAGAAACCGAAGGCGAGGAAGAACGGCTTATCATGTTCGCTGCCAAGTTGCTCGGCGACCCAGGTGGCTGTGATGTGATCTATGAACTTTGATTCATCGTAGTCCTGTGGCCCGAAGTCCCAGGTACTGTGCCACCCTTTCGGCTTGTCGTGAACTTTTCTGTCGAGACTCTTGAGCCACTGTCCCGAACGTGGTCCCACAACATCAAAATGCCGATTGAGGTTTACACCTGGATGAAAAACCTTTCCCGCCGTCAGCGTCTTATAACCACTGGCCGCAAAGTGCTGTGGCAAACTGACATGCGCCTTCAGAAACTCCGGCGTATTTTTCACGGGATAATGATTCTCGTAAAACCCGGTTGACGAAGGCCTCCGCCCCCACAGCAAACTAATCCGCGATGGATTACACATCGTCCCCTGGCAATGGGCATTGGCGAAAAGCATGCCTCGGTCTGCCAATCGGTCCAAATGAGGCGTAGAAGCCTGCGGATGACCGCCAAGACACCCGCACCAATCATTTAAATCATCTACAGATATAAGCACGACGTTGGGGCGATCTGCAACGGCGACAGGATCGACGAGCAGAACAAGTAGAGCAAACAGGCTGAAAATAGTTTTGAATAATATGGATACGAGAGGAGACGTCATCTGGAAATACCTCAGTCTTTAAAACACAGTTGTTTTCGGTTGGTGAGATAAACCCTCACCTGACTACCGTTTTGTTGAGTCGACCCACGGCAATTGATCAAAGGCATCTGTTAACCGTGGGTCATTTGTATTGATGTCTATACTTGCCGGTTTTTTCGACGCTTTTAGGTAATTCTTCATAGAAATCGAGCACCTTCTTTTTTAGCCCCGATGCGACTTCAAGATGCTTCTCAGCCAGATTATTTTTTTCGCCG
>JBDOMQ010000145.1:0-4214 GCA_039831725.1 Pirellulales bacterium | reverse complement strand
TCAAGAACCCCGCCTCGAGCATCACAAAAGAAACCATCACACCCATCATTTTCTTGCAAGCCATTCATATCTGCAGTCGTAAAATTATTGATGAACTGAACAGCATCCGGCCCTTTAATTACCACCTCATCGAACTGAAACAGTGTCGATGAGTAGCACTCTGATAATGAGCCTTCCAGCTTCTGAATGACGGACATGCCCTACCCCGTAATGATTTTCAAGTCACAATATAAAAAACGCTCAATCTCATTAACAACTTGTCTCATTTTTCTTAATCCAAAAATAACAGGGAACCGGTCGCACCAAAAAATATTTATTTTTGACCGAACGTTTATCCCGCCCTCTACGTATTAGAGAAATCGACGGTGACGATTGATTGAGTTTCGCCAGAACTAATGATTTGGGGCCACATGTGGTCTTCATTTCTTGCTTTTAGCGAAATGGGTGGTTAGAATCTTACCAGCCGGACGTGCGGGCAAGGCATAGTCCGATCTGGTGAGCAAAAACGGCATAATTTTTCTTCTCGCTCACGGCTCCTTTAGGTGTTCCCGCCTAATTCCCTGCACTTCGTGAGTGGGATTTGAAGAGCAGTGCCGTTGTTCTATCTCAAACAATCCGATCGTAGAGATTTCCAGGTTTGCTTACGAGAAGGAGAATGTGATGGCTACTGTTCCATCCCGGATCGAAAGTCAAGAAGAACTAGATGATCAAGATTCCGGCTACCCCGATCCGCTAGCCGTGGTGGATGCGCCATACTCGGACGTCGCTCGGGCTGAGTCTGAGCAAGCAGCTATTAACGACTCATCTGCGTGCAAGATCCGTGATCACCGTAAGCTGAACGTAAATAAAAAAAGTTCTTGCCAGAGAACATTCCATAAAATTTCTGATGTTCGGCAGCGTCAGGGAGTCACTCTCCGGAATGTGGCTCGCCGGCTCGGTGTAGAAGTGGCTGTTATTCGTAAGCAGGAAAAACCTGACAGTGATCTACGAATTTCAGACCTACTGCGATGGCAACATGTTCTTGATGTACCACTTGCTGAGCTCTTAGAAGATGGTGAAGACCAACTTTCTGGACCTGTTTTAGTGCGGTCAAGAATGGTAAAGTTAATGAAAACAGCAGCCGCTATTCGAGAACAAGTTGGAAGTGAAGCAGGCAGTCAACTCGTATCACAATTAATTGGACAGATTCTCGAAATGATGCCTGAGTTGGCAGACATCACTCCTTGGCACACAGTAGGCCAGCGTCGAACACTTGATGATGTTGGCCGAACCGCTCGTGATACTATTCCGGATGACTTATTTGGTCGCTAAGATCGATCAGGATACATAACCAATCGATCTCTACTTGAATTGGAGTCCACAGCAAGCCGGTAATTGCGTACCTAGAATGTTCCACTGTTCAAGCACATCAATTCACCTGGCAAACCTAGTAACGTTTGCAGGATGATACTAACACGCTAATCTTGATCGACGTCTTGGAACAACGCTTGTCTTATTTAGCAGCGTGGCAGTCACTGTTCGCCTTCATCTTGGTCAGCAGGTTCTGCGCACGGTGGGGCTGCCAATCTTGTGACGCCAACTACAGCGATACTAAAAAAACCATAAAGTGCTGAGCCGAGAATCCCCCACGCGGCAATCGCCAACCAAAAATAGTCACGAAGCCATACTCGTAAAGGTGGCTCTGGACTCTTCGGGATTTTATGCTGTACAGGCCCACTTCGATCTGACTGTTTTTTCATATCGTCCCGAAACTCATTCCATTCAGCCTGAACATTTGGGCGATCGAGATCCTCCAACCACGAACTACGGAGCATCCACAAAGTAAACGGTGGCAGCCCCATGAGCAGCACCCATCCTACAAATAAAAAAGCAGGTAGAGGCTGATACATGAATGACTCGGACGTTGACTTCTTCTCTTGCATTCTGGAATTACAGATCACTGTTGTTTCAAACTACTTCCAAGGTACATAAAACATTCTATGTCATCACCAGCCTACCTAAATTCTCTACTCAGACGTCTTTGCCTGTTCTTCTGCAACAAAACTCCTCTCGTCACCGTTTTTGTTCGTTGCTAAATTCCGACATCAGTCTAGCTCATCCAGCCCTGTTTTATCATTATCGTGTTGAAAACCATCTTTTT
Source organism: Pirellulales bacterium (assembly GCA_039831725.1). Taxonomy (GTDB): domain Bacteria; phylum Planctomycetota; class Planctomycetia; order Pirellulales; family UBA1268; genus UBA1268. The sequence continues at coordinate 2,074 of JBDOMQ010000145.1, read as the reverse complement.
CCGTACGGCTCTATCGCAAAGAAGTTTTCTTGCGATGGTCTTCCTCACCTGGCCTGCATTCGCATATGCACAGAGTGGTTGGCTACCAACAAGTTGGTTTCCACATGCAAAAGCTAACCCTCGAGCGATGTACCCTTTGTCTGATCGCAGTGGTCCTTGGCTTGTTCTAGCAACAACATTCCGAGGCGACGGAGCACGAGATGATGCACGTCGACTCGTACAAGAACTACGGACTGATTACAAACTTACAGCGTATACCCATGAAAAAGCATTTGATTTTACGGGCGAGCAACGCGGACTTGGCCTCAACCCTGATGGGTCACCAAAGAAAATGCGTTACGCTAACTCGACACAGATTCTTGAAGTGGCCGTGATGGTTGGAGACTTTGCCTCCTGCGATGACGCACGGGCACAAAAAACTCTTTCAAAAATCAAAAGCTTTCGGCCTCAGGCACTCATAGGTGACAAAGGGAAAAGCCGTGCATTCTCAGACTTTCGTCGCATGCTCGGCCTCGATAAAGCATCGAATAATCCGATGAGAATGGCCTTTATGATTCCCAATCCTCTTTTACCATCTGAATATTTCAATCGACCTCAACTCGACTCTTTTGTGATCGAAATGAATGCCGATGTTGACCATAGCTTGCTTGATTGCCCAGGCCGCTACAGCATTCGTGTGGCCACATTCACTGGAGCGGGGGGATTTGATCAAGGCACAATGGATGCTTTACAAGATGATGGTGCAGAAAGTCGGTTAATTCAGGCTGCTGAAAATGCACACCGATTGACAGAAGCATTAAGGAGACAAGGATGGCAGGCTTGGGAATTTCATGACCGAGAATCAAGTGTTGTCTGTGTAGGAAGTCTTTCTCAACTGACGATTGAACAGCAAGACGGCTCTCACCAAACTCATCCAGAGATTATTCGAATAAAAAATGGCCTTGGTCCTGATCCTGATAAACTTGCAGTCGGAACCATTCTTCCCAAGCGAATAAATGGTATTCTTCTTGATGTAGACCCACGGCCAATTGATGTACCCCGGAACCCTTTAGGGCGACGTTAATCTTTGCCACGGGGTAAATGTTTTTCTTTTCTTCGTGCGGTATGAACCCCGATGAATCGCCTTTCCTCAATGATGCTTGTCCTTGGCACAACGAATGCAGGTAAACAGCAGGAACTCGCCGCCCTACTTGAGCCATTTCAAGTTGAATGCCGTTCATTAAAAGATTTTGCGTCTGCTGTACGTGTCGCTGAGACAGGAAACACCTTCGCGGATAACGCTGCCTTGAAAGCCATTCAGCAAGCAGAGGCCCTCAATCACTGGGTTCTAGCAGAGGACAGTGGACTAGTCGTTGACGCCCTCGATGGCTCGCCTGGAGTTTATTCAGCCCGTTTCGCAGGACCGGAGGCAAGTGATGATGACAACAATGCCCTGCTTATTGAACAGCTCAGTGACGTGCCTTCTTCTCGTCGTACTGCATACTACGCGTGTCATGCGGCATTGGCTGCACCAGACGGAACAATAAAGGCACTATCTGCAGGTCGTTGCTATGGCCGAATTGCAAAGTCTGCCCATGGCAAAGAAGGATTCGGATATGATCCTTACTTTATTATTCCAGAGTACCACCAGACATTTGGCGAATTATCTCCAGCAGTAAAAAGTTTAATAAGTCACCGCGGCCGAGCCATCCGAGCAATGATCCCAATGATTGTGAAAAACATGAAGACATATTCAGTCTAATTTTAATGCTTTTGATTTCTACTAGAACGGCTCTCTTCTTGCCGATTCATCCATCGCTGAATAATCTCGAGCACCATCTCCGTACCATCCATCTGACCAACCACTTTTTTCATTGGAACACAGTACTGATCTAGATTATCAAGAAAACTCTTCACTTGATTTAAGGTGACATCCTCGAGATATTCAAAGTCACCACACGCCATAGTCCGAAGAAAAAAACCATTAATTGACTGTTCTCCGTGAGCTCTCTCTGGAAGAACAAACATCGGCTTTCCGAGATGCAAGGCCTCTCCTATGAGTTGATTGCCGGCTGCCGAAATAACAGCCCGACAA
>JBDOMQ010000388.1:0-4241 GCA_039831725.1 Pirellulales bacterium | reverse complement strand
TTTAGTCACCCGTCAGTGCGAGTGCTCAACCTGTGGGCGAATTACGATAAATTCACAGGAAATCGCCTTTTTGGTGAAGATGGGAAGCCAACTGAGCAATATGATGCACTGGATAGTCTCTTGAATCACAAATTGATCACCCGCGTGGCCGGTCAAGCGGATCAGAATGGAGCGTGTGTTTTCAGTGGCTTCCAAGGTCGGTATGAATTCTCAGTCAAGTCTGATTCGGGGCAACTTTTTATCGCAGAATTTAATGCCGGGCGGGGAGTAACGCACGTCAAAATAATAATAAATAAAGTCGATGGCGCTGCGTATGCAACGACTGACTGATGGTATGAAACTGCGCGGGGATAAGAAGTGAGGTGTAAAAGGATTCAGTGGCCTGGCTTTTATTGATTGCCATAAGGAGAGAGTGAAGTTCAACTATCGAGGTCGCAAAAATTGATCTTTGGAGCAGTTGCATTGATAGCAACGGCAATGTGATGCAAACTTTCCGTTATTTCGGCTTTGGTTTCAATGGAATGTATTTCAATGATGAAACTCAAACGTAAGCCTATGCGAATGCCTTACTGTTTTCCTGTCGTTGTCGTGAAAAATTGTTCTTTGATATGTCTCCATGTATGCTGCCGATGATCTTTGCCAAGGCCATGGCCACGTGACGGATAGATCCTATGGGTTTTTGTCCCTTTAATTCTATTAAAAGCTGCAAACCCTGTTGTCGGCGGACAAATCTGGTCCTGAAGACCGATGCTCATAATGGTTGGGCATGTCACTCTCTCACAGAGATTCATTGTGTCAAAGTAGCTCATTGTTCTTAAAGCTTGTGACCAAGAGCGATATTTTTTTTGTTCTAACCATTTATCCATTTCGTCCCACTGCGTGAGCTTGAAGTAGTTTGTCCAATTGCAGAGAAAGGGTATATCTGAAACACAGAAATCAACTCGATTATCGAGTGCTGCTGTTGCAAACGCAAAGCCTCCGCCCTGGCTTGCCCCCCACACTGCAATACGTTCTTGGTCAACGTTATTGAGAGAGCAGAGGAAATCAACAGCGCGAATACAGTCAAGGTAAGCGCCGCGGTAAAAGTACGTGTCTCGGTCATCAAGCCCTCGTACCCAATAGTCTTGAGGTGTGCCAGGCACGTCGTCTTGGCTGTTGCCATGTCCTCTTGGGTTGAATGAAAATACGATCAGGTTTTCTTGGTCACCAACAGGCTTCATGGCTTGTCCGTAGCCTGGCAGTCGAAGAACAGCGGGAAAGACTCCAGCCCTGGTTGGTGTCTCAAGCCAACCCCGGACAAGCACATCACCAAAGCTTTTCATGGAAATCTCGTGGAGCCGTACTTTTGCTTGAGTTTTGGTCGGCCGATGTGTCGTCTGAAATGCAGGTGGCACCTCGCCAAGTTGAGTCAGGGATTGCTCCCAGAAGTCAAAGAAATCCTCTTGTCTCGTGAGAGGACTGGTGATGCCCTCTACATCTGATCCAATACGATATGTGGCCGTTATCGGAGTTTTGCTTTTGGGAGTCTGGAATCGACATTCAATGTCGGCAAAGCCCGGGCAGGGCATTGAGAGTGTGTGCTTGCAAGAAATGCTTTGACGTCCATTCAGAGAGATGGATTGTGGAGTTGGAGGAGGTGATTTGAAGAAAATGGAACGGACATTCCATGTAAGTGTTCCCGTAACAATTTCATCCAGTCTGTTTTCGATAGACGCTGTCAATGTTACTGATTTTTTTTGTGCAATGATATTGTCGCTCGATACGACTGAAACACGAGCTACTCGCTTTTGTCCAAAAGAAGTATCTCCTGACAGGTAGAAGAGGAGTATAAGGAGGCAGGTGTTGGTTACTTTTATGTATGTTGAACACACAATTTTGACCTTTAGCTTGTTATGTTCTGTTATGCACCGTGGCGTAATTGTCGTGTGGTTTGATCAGAAACTGAGGTAGTATGAAGAATTACAGTTTGTTTGTCATTGTATCAATTCCTTGCCTTTGTTTCGCCGAATCTTCTGCCGTTGAGCAGCCACCCAATGTCATCATCTTTCTAGCTGATGATATGGGCCTTGGAGATACAAGTGCGTATCAGGACTGGACGAAGAATCCAGATTCATTGCAGCTTTCAACACCGGCGATGGAACGTCTTGCAAAACAAGGTGTTCGCTTTACGGATGCACACTCACCATCAAGTCGATGTTCTCCGACACGCTATGCCTTGCTCACTGGGCGCTACTGTTGGAGAACCCGTCTAAAACACTGGGTCTTATTTGGCGTTCAGTGTCCACCACTGATTGAGCGGGAAAGGATTACGTTTCCAGAATTTTTACAGGCTGCTGGCTATCAAACAGCACTGTTTGGAAAGTGGCACCTTGGTCTGACCTACCGCAACAAAGATGGAAATGTGGCTAGGGGATGGGACGATGCCGATCTTACCAAACCGCTTGCTGATAGTCCTCTCGATCATGGGTTCGATACATTTTTTGGTGTGTCCCGAAGTCATGGAACCTCTGGTCCAGATGGACAGAAGAAGAATAGCCCGACACAACGAATTGGTCCGGGCTGGATCGATGGACGGTTAATTATCGGCGCGACGGGTGACGGGAAAAAGCTGGATGGCTCCTATCAACTTGATGAGGTGGGACGAACGCTTGACAAAAAAGCACTTCGCTTCTTGGAGCACGCTACATCTGAAACACAATCGTTTCATCAGCCGTTCTTCCTTTATTTTGCTTCCCCTTCGAATCACATTCCGTATACGCCGTCAGATGCATTGGGAGAAGATCCTGTTGTTGGTGCCAGCACGTTCAAAAGTGGCATATCAACGAACAGCCAAAGACTTGATTTCGTGTATCAAAATGATGTTCATGTTGCACGGCTGCTTGACTTTCTGGACAGGACTCCCGATCCACGTCGACCTGGTCATATGTTGCGTGACAATACATTGTTCATCTTTTCAAGTGACAACGGTGCTGAGCGATCATCAAAAGTCTGTACCGGCCCGCTTCGGAGTCATAAGGGGTCGGTTTATGAAGGAGGGCATCGGGTGCCTTTTCTTGTCTGCTGGCCACATGGAGGCGTAGGAGATGGGCAGGTCGAAACTCCAGGGCGTGAGTGCGCAAGGCTGTGTGCCCTCAACGATATGTTTGCCACAGTGGCAGAAGCTATTGGGAAGCCGCTTCCACCACTTCAGGGTCATTCGTACGGAGCAGAAGACAGTATCAGTCAACTCGCGGCAATGAAAGGAGTCCTGACTGACCCACGTGCAGCAATCTTTCCTAATGATCACAAGGAGGCGTCAAAAAAAACGTCAGACAAGAGGGCCTGGGTTGCGGTGCGCTCCAATGCAACACCACTTGTTGGACAGTGGAAGCTTCTTCTTGATCATCATTATGCATGGCAACAAGAACTTTTCCCTCAAGAACTCTATAACCTCACAGATGATTTAATGGAGAGTAAAAATATTCTCGATAATCCAGAATATAACCCTGTTGTTCGATTTCTTCTCGAGCAGGCACGAACTGCTGCGGGAGATGAAGGCCATACGAGGCAATTAACAGAGCAGTAGACGACTTCCGCGTCTCCTGTGAGTTCGTTTTAGAAGGTAATTTTTTAGAACCCAAATCCAAATGAGTCGAGTTATGAAACGATTGAGTCAAAGAAAACTTGCTGTTGCTTCTCTCGTGGCTGTCTGTTTTGTCTTCTGTCCGGTTTGTGATGCACGTGAAAACAGTGAGAGTAGTCCTCATATTGTGCTTGTGATGGCAGATGACCAAGGGTGGGGACAAACAGGATATTATGGCCACCCATTTCTCAAGACACCACATCTCGATGATATGGCCGCACATGGTCTTCGGCTTGATCGTTTTTATGCGGGTGGCCCGGTGTGTTCGCCTACTCGGGCAACTGTTCTTACCGGGCGAACACATGAGCGTACTGGTGTGATGTCGCATGGATACCCATTACGTTTACAAGAAAAAACTATTGCTCAGGCACTTGCTGCAGTCGGTTATGTAACAAGTCATTTTGGCAAGTGGCATTTGAATGGTATTCGGGGGGCTGGCATCCCAATTTTGCCAAGCGATGACCGTTGCCCCGATGCCTTTGGATTTGGTCACTGGCTTTCAGTTACAAATTTTTTCGATATGCATCCACTCATGGGGCGACGCGGAAAACCAGCTGGTGAATTTGAAAAGAAGAGAGGCGACTCTTCCGAAGTAGTTGTGAAGGAGGCACTCCATTTT
>JBDOMQ010000150.1:0-4243 GCA_039831725.1 Pirellulales bacterium | reverse complement strand
CAGAAAACTCATCGAGCACGTGCTCTGTGCATCCGGAACGAGCATGAAAGAGATCGCCTGTGATCAGAAGTCGGCGTGCTCTGCATGTCTGCACGATGCCAGCAAGTCGCTGGAGGTCCTGTTGTGCTGATCCCTCAGGAATCGGCATGCCGGCATGTCGAAACGTTGCTGCTTTTCCGAGATGAATATCTGAGCAGACAACAGTCGATGTTTTTGGAAGAAAAGCTGCTCGCCCAGGAAGCAGCACAATGTCTGCGTTCGCGGGCAGGGTTCCACCTTCAGCCACTGCAATCTGTATGCCTTGCGTGTCCTGGATAGGAGGCGATGACGATGAATCTTTTTGTGTCATGTGCGTGCTGCGTGCTCGAGTTCTTCAGCCATTTGCATAATCCGTTGACGCCAATCCTGAGTCGTAAGGCGTGACTGAATCTGTTCTGCCCAGATTGGAAATGCGAGAGGTGAAAGCCTCGGGGTATCAATCACCACGATCTCTTTTTCTGCAATTGCATCAAGAGCTTGAGAAAGTCGCTGGAATTCAAACTGGTTCTCCAATACTTCTCGACGGGCCTGTTCAAGGAGTAGGTTCTCAGTGTCGTATTCACTCAGGACATCAAAAATCAGACCAGCAGATGCCTGCGTTTGTTTTGCTGATCGCGTTCCTCCCTGAATCAGTCCAGCAACACGAGCAATTTCACGAAATTGTCGTTTTGCCATTTCAGTTCCGTTGAGGCATGCAAAGAGGTCTTCGAGTAGCTGCCCTGGTTTGAAAAGTTGCCGAAAGTCGCGTGCATCGAGTTTTAGTTGTTTCGCTCCTGAAAGTTCAAATCCCCAATCATTGGCCGCAAGAGTCAGTGTGCTTGGTGTCTTGTTTGCAATTCTCCAGGCAAGTAAAGTTGCCAGGCCCTCATGGACAAGTCGGCCTTCAAATGGAAAGATAAAGAGATGATGCCCATCTCGGCTACGCGACCGCTCTATTAGAAGCGTGTCATTTGTAGGCAAGCGGCTCCATGTGGCTTGCGTTGCGATAAGTGGTGCAATGGCTGCCGTTTCAGGAGGCAGTGGAGGTGCAGATGAATCTTGTTGGCTTTCTCCAGCCAGACGCACCTGTTCAAGCACTGCTGCAGAAAGCAGTGTGGAAAGAGGCATTCGTCCACCGTTCCATCTGGGGACTTGTAATCCATGGCTTCCTCGGGATCGTTTGACCCAAGCTGTGAGTCCATCAAACCGAAACAGTGTGAGTGGTCGTCCGGCAAAAAGGAATCGATCTCCTGTGTTAAGGCGGCTTATAAAAGACTCCTCCACGGTGCCGAGCCGGCCACCACGAAACCATTTGACCTCGACAGTTGCATTCGACGTAATTGTGCCGATGTTCATTCGGTGTCGACGAGCCAGTGCGGGGCTGGCAATGTACCATCGCCCAAATCGTTCCTTGATTCGGCAGTAGTCAGGGTAGGCGGAAAGAGCATGCCCACCGCGGGCGGCGAAGTCGAGGGCCCATTGCCAGGACTGGTCGTCGAGATTTGCAAACGCGACCGTTCCCTTCACTTCTTCGTACAGGTCGTGCTCACGAAAGCCTCCACTGCAGGCCACTGTTACGATGTGCTGTGATAAACAGTCAAGAGCATTTGTGAGAGGACGTCGGGGTTCAACCGAGCCAGCTGCAGCAGCCAATCGCGCGGCAGCGCATTCGATAAGCTCCAAGGCATGAGTTGGAATACAAATAAGGCGGCCAACTGCACCCGGCGCATGACCGCTTCTACCAGCCCGCTGAAGAACTCGTGCAATTCCTTTCGGGCTTCCAATCTGAAGGACTTGTTCGACAGGGCCGAAATCAACACCAAGGTCAAGGCTTGATGTGGCAACAACACATTTGAGCGATCCACTGCGAAGGCCTGCTTCAGCAGTATTGCGTAGTTCGCGGTCAACCGAACCATGGTGAAGCGCGAGTTTGTCTTTCCAGTCTGGTCTGGCTTCTTGGATTGCGTCGTACCAGCGCTCAGCCTGAGAGCGGGTGTTTGTGAATGCAAGAGTTGTTTTCGCTGACTCAATTGCTTCAACAACTTGTGGGAGAAGCCGTAGCCCCATGTGTCCTGCCCATGGGAATCGTTCAATCGGTTCAGGGATAATCGTTGAGAACTCAAGGTTTCGTGGTGCATCCGCTTGTATTAACTGAGCATTGTCACACCGCGTTGGTCCAACAAGCGTGGCAACAGCTTCATCAAGATTCGCAAGGGTTGCGGATAATCCCCATGTGATCACTCCGGGGCGAATGGCCCGGAGCCTCGATAGTGCGAGTTCAGTCTGAACGCCTCGCTTCGTTCCAAGAAGTTCATGCCATTCGTCGACAATGACGGTATCGAGGTCCGAGAATACTTCCTGGCTGTCTTCGAGTGACAATAAAATAGAAAGTGATTCGGGAGTGGTGATAAGAGCTTCGGGCCAATTCTGTCGGAGGCGACGGCGATCAGCGGCCGATGTGTCACCAGTGCGGGTGCCAACTTGCCAGAGAGCTCCAAGCATTTCTGTCAGGTCTGCAAGTGGTTCCTCAAGAGCACGGGCGGTATCAGTGGCCAGGGCACGTAGTGGAGTGATCCAGATAATTCGGATACCTGTTTTCGTGTCATGTGTGGGTAGAGCAGAACTGCGACGCAATGCGCCAAACCATGCTGCGAGTGTTTTTCCTGTGCCCGTTGGGGCGTGAAGAAGGCCGTTTGTTCCGGCTGCCATCGCTTGCCAGGTTGCACGTTGGAACTCAAACGGCGTTTGGTTGCGATTCCTAAACCATTGTTCACATGACGCATCAGGAGTGGCCAGTTCAGCCACTCCTTTTGAAGTTGAAGCATCTTTTTTTCGAGACGAACGTTGTTTGCCTGATGGTAGCCGCCGTTGCGTAAGTGTGGCTTTCGATGCGAAGGGCATAGTTCTACTCGGTTTATTTTGCAGGCAGCTGCTGTTGGCCAGTTGCCTCTGCAAGAAGTGCTTTCAGGTCACTGAGTGTTGCCGCTTCATGAGGAAGTTTGTCACGTCTCCATCTCGCTATTCGTGGAAAGCGAACGGCTATACCCGATTTGTGACGAGTGGATTTCGATACATTTTCAAAAGCTAGCTGAAATACAAGTGTTGGTCGTACGACGCGAACTGGACCATGCCTTTCTATCGTAGTGCTACGAATAATCTTGTCGATTTCAATAAGCTCTTTGTCAGATAGTCCACTATAGGCTTTTGCGACAGTGACCAGTTGATCCCCGTCCCAGACGCCAAGCGTATAGTCGGTGTGAAGGCCGGCACGGCGTCCATGTCCGGATTGGGCGTAATGGAGTACGGCATCAATTTCAAGTGGCTCCACCTTCCATTTCCACCAATCGCCTCGTGGTCGGCCATGTGCATAGCTACTTGTAATTCGTTTGAGCATGAGCCCTTCAACGCCACGTATGCGGGCTTGCTGTTGGGCAAGAGCGAGTTCGTCCCATGACGCACCATCAACACGAGGAGAGTGAAAAATTCTGACATCACTATTTTCGGCAGATTTGTGTTGAAGTTTGGCTGATCCACCAGACAATGCCGGTTGTCGTTGGAAAGCGGATGGTGCAACGGTTAGAAGTTCTCTCCGTCGAAAAGAGAGTGGCTCTGAACGGATATCCTTTCCCCGTGCTTCAAGCAGGTCGTATGCAACAAAGACCGCTGGGATTTCAGTACGAATCTTTTTACCAGCACGTTTCCGGCTTGCCCTTCTCGACAGCATTGAGAAGGGAAGGAGATTGTTTGGGTGGGCTGCAAGAAGTTCTCCGTCGAGAACAGTGCCATCAGGAAGATGTTCTGCAGCTTCTACAATTTCAGGGAAGGCATCGTTCATCCGTTCTTCACCTCGGCTCCAGATTGAGATCCCGGCAGATCTCCGCACAACCTGAGCCCGCATGCCATCCCACTTCCATTCGGCCTGCCAGTCCAGAACTGAACCAAGTTCCTGAGGATCATTGCTTATTGGCGAGGCAAGAAAGAACGGGTAGGGGCGGAGGCTGTCGGCGGATGTGGGGTGTGGTGAAAGAAGCGACTGAAAGTCTTCTGCAGTCTCGATTGTTGCGGCCATCATGCGTTCAGCAAGCACTGCTGGTTCTAAACCAGACATTTCTGCAAGTGCTCGTGCAACTAAAGTTCTTGATACGCCAACACGGCAGCCGCCGGTTACTAGTTTGTGCCAGACGATTCGTTCACGGGGCGTCAACCGTTTCCATGTTTCCTCAAC
>JBDOMQ010000119.1:0-4245 GCA_039831725.1 Pirellulales bacterium | reverse complement strand
GTACCAGAGCCCCACGAAGTTCTTCGAGAAACGGCGTATCAACATGCCGCCCCTCTTGCTTCAGCAAATCACGCACATCTGTATTGAGAACCTGTGCTGTTTTTGACAAACCCGCCCGAAGACGATCAAAAACACCGGGCTTGGCTGCAACAGCCTGCCCTTCTTCACTCGACGAGGACTCTGAAGAAGATTTTCCGAAGCGAAATAATGCCATAACTACTTATTTATCTTGTTATTTATCTTGAAAGAAAAAAAGATACGGATTGCCTGACCTAGGCATCGGCTGGTTGTGCGTCTTCCTGCAGTGTCGTCTGAAGCAATTCTCGATCATCGAGGCAACGCCCCAGTATTCCACTTACAAATGGAGCCGAGTTAGCCGAACCATAACGACGCGCAAGCTCAATACCCTCATCAACAACAACTGGCCCGGGTGTGTCAGAACAGGCGAGTTCGAACACCGCCAGCCGCAAAACGGCTCGGTCAGTTGTAGCCATTCGGCTTACTCGCCAGTGTTCGCTCCGCTGATCGAGAAGACCGTCAATCTGCTGCTGATGTTGCGAAACACCTTCAATAAGTGCCTTCGAAAAAATGACCGAAGCGGAATCCTGGAGCCGTGCGTACAAAAAAGGCTTGTAATCAATCGAGGCAGCCGAAGGATTAAGATCAAACTGATACAGCACCTGAAGAGAAACTTCGCGGGCACGACGGCGAGTCGACATAGTTAAGCAATCCGAGCAATTACATGGGAACAGAAATAATAGAAATTAAGTATAGTGGAGACTTACGAGATGATGAATCAATTTTCAGAAAGATCTTCAAGCAGATTCATCATGGCTATTGCAGCCTCGGCACACTCTTCACCCTTATTACCAACATCACCTCCTGCTCGAGCCTCCGCCTGACTTCGTGTCTCACAAGTAAGCAATCCGAAGAGAACAGGAATCCCATACTGCCGACCGACACTCTCCACACCGTTGGCGACCGCTGTGTTGATGTGTTGATCATGAGTTGTCTCACCACGAATGACTGCGCCAAGGCACAGCACCGCTGCAAATCTCCCACTAGCTGCGAGCGTAGTAGCAGCAAGTGGCAACTCGAACGCGCCGGGCACCTCTGCTATTTCAATTCGGTCAGATGAAACACCCGCTGCGTTAAGCGTCTCAACTGCCCCGTTCACCAGTCGGCCTGTGATCGACTCGTTATATCTCGATACGGCTATTGCAACACGAGCATTGTCTGGTGCAGACGCCGTTTGTAGTGCATGGGTGTTGCAACCTGCAACTGCTTCGCTTGGTGGAACAGATTGTGATGAAACCCGCATATTTACCTCAAGACTTCAGACTTTGCAGAAACTCATGATTCGAGCTTGTTTTTGACAAACGGTTGATGAGCAACTCCATAGCGTCGGGTGGGTTCATTTCACTAAGCACTCTTCGCAATACGCTTGTTCGTCGAAATTCATCGCTATCAAGAAGCATTTCTTCACGTCGTGTACCAGAGCGATTGATATCAATTGCCGGGTACACTCGCTTATCAACCAAACGACGATCAAGGACAATCTCAAGGTTCCCGGTCCCTTTAAACTCTTCAAAGATCACATCATCCATTTTACTTCCTGTGTCGACAAGAGCCGTTGCGACGATTGTGAGCGAACCGCCCTCCTCTACTTTTCGAGCACTCCCAAAAAACCTCTTTGGTCTTTGCAAGGCGTTCGCATCAACACCGCCAGAGAGAATCTTCCCTGAGTTTGGAACCTCAGAATTCCAAGCTCGTGCAAGACGAGTGATTGAGTCAAGGAAAATAACAACGTCTTTCCCATATTCAACGAGCCGCTTTGCTTTCTCAATCACCATATCGGCTACCTGGACATGCCGGCTTGCATTTTCATCAAACGTTGAACTAATTACTTCACAGCCCGGTCCTTGCACATGACGTTCCATGTCAGTGACTTCCTCTGGCCGCTCATCAATCAGGAGCATGAAAACAAATGCCTCCGGATAGTTCGCCAACACCGCCTTTGCCATCTTCTGCATCAGGATAGTTTTTCCGGCACGCGGAGGACTCACAATGAGTCCTCTCTGACCGAATCCAATCGGAACAATCAAGTCAACGATTCGTGTCGATAACTCGTCGGCAGAGGTTTCTAATTGAATTCTTTTATCCGGATGCAGTGGAGTGAGTTCATCAAAGAATACATTACTAGAGAGTCGTGCAGGGTCATCACCATTAATTGCCTCAATACGGAGCAGTGCAAAATACCGTTCACTTTCTTTTGGGGGTCGAATCTGCCCCGCAACACTCATGCCATTGCGAAGACCAAAGCGTCGTATCTGGCTTGGTGAAACATAAATATCATCCGGGCATGCCAAGTAGTGATAGTCAGGACTCCGCAGAAAACCAAAGCCGTCTGGCAGGATCTCAAGTGTTCCCTCACCAAACATAAGCCCATTAAGCTTTACTCGTTCTTTCAGAATTTTAAAGATAAGATCATGCTTCTTATCGCCTGCGATTTCAGCAATTTTTTCAGACCGAGCCAACTCAATGAGTTCGGCCATCGAGAGCTTCTGTAGTTCAGCAATTTTCGTATCGTTCTGCTTGAGTAGGTCATACCGCTCCCGCACTTCCACGTCGTCAGCATCAACTTCTGTCGCAATCTCCTCTGCGATAGATAGCGGCTTGTCTTCGGGGTCAGTTGGCCGCCCGTTCGGCATGTGGTCGTTTTCTGACATCAAACTTCAGCTCTCGAAATGAGATTTACTTCACAACAACGCTTTTCTATTGAAGAAAAAGCATGAGACCAAGTGATCTCAGGACAGTTCGTTGAAAGCAAACCAATGGAAGGAAGCGGTGGGGGGTGGGGGAGGCGGGAATCGAGAATGCACTTCAGGATGAACCGTGCGTGAATTCCACCCAAAGTTCCTCGATCTGCTTTTCAGTATAGGCAATATCGACTGATGTATCCACGGTGGAAACCGCTTGAAAAGAGGACACGTCGCTTGGAAACCCTTGACTCCACGCTTCTTCTCGTGCTGCAACTTGTTCAGCAGATAGCCCACGGACCGCTAAACGCCGATGCCTTACAGAATCCTCACACTCAAGCCAAATAAGCCGATCACAACGATTGTGAAGCCCGCCCTGCACGAGCAACGGCACATCAAGCACGACAACCGTCTGTCCTACTCCATGATCGCCTTCTCTCTGAGTAATCAAGCGGAGCCGTTCCTCGAGTACTTTTCGAACCCTCGGATGGATAATACCCTCCAAATCTTTCAATGCATTTTTCTGTTCTGGCTGATTGCCAAAGACACATTCCGCTAGGCGTGAACGATCAATCTCATTGCCCGTGAAGACACTGGCACCAAAACGCGTTCGGACCTGCTCCTGAACCCTCTGATCCTTTAGGGCATCATGTGTTAATGCATCAGCATCAATGACAACTGCGCCGTGCTGCTGCAACAGATTGGCAACTGTTGTTTTGCCTGCTCCAATTTTTCCAATCAGACCCACAACAGTCATACGGAAAACCTTTATTTTTCACAATCAGCCCATGTTGCTCCAGTCTGTACTGAAACTTCCAGCGGCACTTTGAGATCCATGGCACTTCCCATCTCATGCACAACAAGTGACTGAAGTGGCTCAGATTCAGCATTTGGATATTCAAAGAGCAACTCATCATGAATCTGCAGCACAAGAAACGATGACAACTTGTCGTGAACGAGCCGCCGGGCCACTTTCAGCATTGCCAGCTTAATGAGATCTGCAGCAGAGCCCTGAACGACGGTATTCACTGCAGTCCGTTCCGGCAAGGAAAGCGCAAAGACCCCCCCAGCACCTCGACGCCCTGCGTGATCACGAACACCGTCAATTGCCCGCCGTCTACCTAACATCGTCGCAACACCCCGTTCAATCCGGCACCGATCAAGCACATCATCGATAAATTGAGATGCACCAGAAAATTTCTCAAAATATGCTGCGATGAATTCCGCGGCCTCAGGCTGGGAGATGCTAAGTGCCTTGGCCAACCCAAATGCCGACTGTCCATAAAGAATCCCAAAATTTACGGCTTTCGCTGTCCGCCGCATTTCAGACGTCACTTCTTCTGGTTCCACTTCAAAGACGGCCGCCGCTGTTCGAGTATGGATATCCTCCTCGTTACGAAAAGCTGCCAGCATCGCGGTGTCACCAGAAAGGTGTGCAAGAATACGAAGTTCGATTTGTGAATAATCCGCGGCAAGAAATTGCCAC
>JBDOMQ010000056.1:0-4246 GCA_039831725.1 Pirellulales bacterium | reverse complement strand
AGACGCCTGATGCAACCCCAGGTAGTACGCAGTATTCCCGAAGTAACTACCCAGGAGTTTTTGGTAACGAGCATGTTGCTGGCCACGATCATGCCAGTGCTGCCGGATGGCTCATGAGCTGGGTCGGAACTGTTGCACTACTCAGTGGGGATGACGAGGGTCTGGAGCCTGGTGAAGGCAATGGTATTTTCTTCGCTGGTGGAGCCAATGGAGAGAATGCAGTGAGTTTCAGGGATGTGCGAGATGGCTTAAGCAAGACCATTATGATTGGTGAACGAGATAGCCGCCTCGGTGGAAGTGTCTGGATCGGACGAGGAGATGGTCTAGAAGCCGCAATGTCCCGAGTCATCGGAGTTGGTGAGCATGTGTTTAACAGTGGTGGTGCAGCTCACTTTGAAGACTTCTTTTCCTCGCATCCTGGGGGTGTAAGTTTTGTTTTTGCCGATGGGCACGTTGCCTTCCTGAGTGACGGCATGTCAGACGCTTTGTTTGCATCACTTTGCTCGCGAGCAGGAGGCGAGGTAGTCAACGGCGACTATTAATAGCCACATTGACTCATAGCTACAGCGCAGTCTAACGAGGGAGGGGGAGACGAGAGTTTCCCCCCTCTTTTTTGTGGTTGTAACTAGGTTCATGCTGTTTTTTACAGGGAAAAATTGATTTTTTACTTTCCTGATCGACCCAAAGTTTTATGTTGTGCGTAAACTTCTGATAGCTTTATAAATATGAAGTTGGTAGTACACTCGCTGTCTTCAGAGCAAAAGTCGTGAAACACTTGCGTTTAACTATGATGTTCGCAGTCTCGTTGGCAATGATGATGCCGGCCGAGATCTTTGCAGAATGTTGTTGTAGTTCGGGCGATTCTGGTTGCTGTGCAGTAAAGGTTTCTCAAGAGGTTCCAGAGACCAGTTGCTGCAGCTGCGAGCACATTCACGCAGAGCAGGAAGCCATGCTCGAGTGCGTTCCGGTCAAGATCGGGAAGCAAGAGCGGTCGTCTTGCGAGTGTTGCCTCAGCGCCCGGCTGAACACATCAGCAGTTCCCGTTAATTTGAACAATGTGGATCTAGGCCATGCGGCACTAGACCATTTGGCGGTGGATTCTGGCAGTCAGCAACAAGTTTCGACGAAGTACGTTGAAACTGTTTTACCGGCGATAAGTAACAATAAACGTCAAGCACTTCTTTGTGTTTGGATTCATTAACTGAATATCTTCTAGTCGTTTTATTTCTATTTTTGAGTATTTACGAAGGAGATTTCTATGTTAATCAAATCATTGGCGGGACTTGCACTACTCGGTGCTGTGGTGGCAACACCATTTGCTCTTGCCACTTTCAATAGTGCAGGTGCCGCGGCATGTGTGTGCTGTGGTGAGAACTGCACCTGTTCTGATTGCGGATGTGATGCCAACCAGTGCTCATGTAGCACAGGCGGCTCATGTGCGTGTTCATCAGGATGTGAATCACCTTGTTGCGATAAGGGCTGCAGTGAAACTGCCGCTCAAACAAGTTGCTGTGAAAAAGGTGAATGCACCGCAGATCAAGAATAAATCTGATCACGGGTTTTAAGTGAGGGGTCGTGCCGGCAAAACTGGTGCGGCCCCTTTTTTGTTCTGATTTGGGGCTGTCACAGTTCCTAACGAATTGATTCTTCCGGCAAGCCAGATTGAATCCCCTGATCCATAGGCATCTCATCTGGTTTCCCATCCCCGTGAATGGCGATTAGACGATCAAGTTCAGATCGCAGTCCTTTTACAACATCAACGTAGGCTTTGTTGTTAATCAAGTTCTTATCTTCACCAGGGTCGGCCTTCAGGTCGTAGAGCTCGGCCATATGCCGATCGGGTGAACCATCACCGTGTGGATACCGAATGTATTTCCAGCGATCAGTTCTCAATGCACGCACATTGGGTGTGTAAGGAAACTGGTGCTCATAGTTGTACTCGTAGTAAAAACTTGTTCGCCAATCAGTGGTGTCGCCTTGGGCAAGTCGTTTCCAGCTGTGGCCGTGAACGTTTTCAATTGGTTTTGCTTCACAGATATCGAGGATAGTCGGAGCGAAGTCGATCGTTGCTGTCATCTGCGGAATGACTTTGCCTTGCTTGGTCAGGCCGGGGTATCGCACAACAAGCGGAATGCGAATCGACGGTTCGTGCCCGGTTCGCTTGTCGACCATTCCATGTTCACCTTCGAGTAAACCGTTGTCCGAAGTAAATATTATCAGCGTGTTGTCAAGTTCGTCCCGATCTTCGAGAAACTTGTAGAGACGTCCAATACTGTCATCTACGGAAAGAAGTGTCCCCCAGTACGCGCGAACCATGTTTGCGAAATCCTTGACGGCCTCCGGGCTTTTATCAGGAAACTTTTTTCGCCAGTCGAATAACGGCCCATAGATCCCGTGCCAAGTGTCGAGACGCTTTTTGAACCAGGCCGGCTTGTCGTCCAGTTCAAATGCACTCTTTGGATATTGGATGTCAACGGAATCGAAAGTGTGTTGGTATTTCTTTTCCGGGAAGTAAAAACTGTGGGGGGCCTTGTGCCCCACCATGATCGCCCAGGGTTTCTCTGATTCACGGTCTTTGATCCAGTCGATCGCCATGTCGGTAACAATCGTTGTGTAGTACCCCTTCACGACTCGCCGATCTTTTCCGTTGAAGTTGAATTCCGTATCAAAGTACTTGCCTTGCCCTTTGTGGGTCACGAAATGATCAAAGCCGGGACGGGGCATGTCGTTTTTTTCGCCCATGTGCCACTTGCCGACGTACGCCGTTTCGTAACCGGAGTCCTGGAGTCGCATGGGAAAGCTGACCATTCCCGTCGGATACTCGGTAAAGTTGTTCGAGACACCATGTGTATGAGCGTAGAGCCCACTTAAAATTGAAGCTCGGCTCGGGGAGCAGAGACTTGTGGTGCAAAAATGATTTTGAAAGAGCAATCCCTCAGAGGCCAGTCGGTCAATATGCGGAGTTTTCAAATAAGGATGCCCCATGCAACTTAATGCGTCGTAACGCTGATCGTCAGTGAGCACAAATAAGACGTTTGGGCGTTGCTGTTTGTCCTGTGTGTGCTTTTGCGTATGGGTGTTTGCTTTGATTTTATTTGGTTTAACTGTGCTTAAATCGGTATCTGGTGGTAATTCTTCACCCTCTAAGACATAGGCGATGAGGTCTTGGATTTCGTTGATATTCAATCCATTGAGAAGACCGACGGGCATGATTGACGTTGTGAGTTCCCGTCGTTCGTCAATGTCAGCTTTATCGATAAGGAAGATGTCGCCATTTGTCTGTATGTAGGCCTGCTTCTTGCCCTCACGTCCCACAATAAGTCCTGTAAGAATTTTTCCACCACGTGTCAGGAGTTGTTGTGGGCGGTAATAGGGTGCGATCTCGGCATTTGGATTGACAATATGTTTGAGTAACCAATCGTGGGTGATACCTGATCGGTGTCGAACTGTTGTCAGGTCTGGTCCAATGCTACTCCCACGGCCGTTCATGGCGTGGCACTTGTAACAGCCTCCAAGAGCCGAATGAAAGAAAATCCTTCTGCCAACGGCACGGTCAGGCTGACGTGATGACTGGGCAACCAGTGCATGCCACGCCTCCAGGTCAGTCGCGGAGGGTTTCTCCGGTAAATCTCGCCCAGTGATTCCTGCTGACAGTGTTCGATACGCCTCTTGTGAGACGGTCTCACTTGTCGACTCAGTTAAGAGATTCAGTAATCCGTTATGTTCGGCTGCCCTTGGAGTGAGCCCCGCAATTGCGTCCGCTCTCAGGTCATCACTGAGTGTTTTGTTTGCCGCCATTTTCGCAAGTGCCCACGCTCGATTCGGGTTCGGATGAATAACGAGCGAGTGGATAGCCTCACGCTTGATGATTCCGTGGTCTGAGTTTGCAAGGCTTGCTAAAGTTTCGACCGTGAGTTTCTTGTGGTTGATGTTGACGCTTCGTAACGCTAACGCTCGGATATGGGGTGACTTTGTCGTGTCGAGCGACAATTCAAGGAGTGTGTCATCTGGTGAAAATTCTTTTTTTGATGTTCCTGCAATGGCCGCAAGTGATGCGATGACAGCACGAAGTTCTTTTTCTTTGAGATCAGAACGACTGAGGATTTTCTCAAGGTGCGTTTGGTATTGTGTGAGGTTTTCATCAGCAATCCATTTGATTCCAACAAAACGTACCTGAGGATTTTCATCATTTACAAGGTCTGGAATAATGCCAGTGCGGTGCTCAAGATTAGAGCGTTTGACTGCT
>JBDOMQ010000153.1:0-4261 GCA_039831725.1 Pirellulales bacterium | reverse complement strand
GTTCTTTGGTTGCTCTGGAACAGTTGTGATTCGTTTTCCTGTACGTTTCACTATGAAGTGTGAAAGGCCACTTTCCAAGTCAGCTTTACAGTTCCAAACAATACGATTGCCTTCTCGATGCACGTTCATCGGAGATGGTGGCGGTGTGGTATCAGCAACAGCCGTGTCCTTCACATACTGCATCCACTTTTTCGCAATCGTTTCATTCGGTAACCAGGCACGAGTGTCCGGGTTTGTTGCCTCATGAGCAGGCCACGCTTTGAAACCAGCAATCTCTGCCAGCCATGCGTCTGAACGTGGCATGGGCTTGAGAGGTTTGCCGTTTTCGTCAGGAAGCCGTGCGCGAAGGCAGGCGTCAAGCCACGGAATGGCCATATAGCGTTGATTGCCACATTCGTGACTGGTGAGGGGGTCAACCGCAACGCCCAGCAATCCATCACGCTTACGAACGGCTTCAATGAAAGCAAGATTGGCCGGCCATGTGCCTTTAAATTTTCCTGTGGTCACCGTCACGCCTTCTTGTGTTCCGGGATTACACATGATTGGAACGGCAAGCGCCGTTTCAGGAAGATCATGCGGTTTGATTTGTGGACGTTTTGGATTGTCCTCTAAAAGCGGAACACCAGAACGCAACCATGAAGCAATTGTTCGTTCAGGAAAGAGCAGCGCCATACCACCGGCCCAATGACCACCACCACTGTGACCCCAGAGTGCCCATGGCAACTGACTGAGTTCTGGATGGCCAGAAATTTCTCCGAGATCCTCGAGGCCTTGCTGAAACGCTTTTGCTGATCCGTTGCGTGGATCACACCACATCTGGCAGTCAGCTTTTTGTGGCTGTTCATAGGCCGGTGCAAAAAGTGCACAGTTATGCTTCCGTGCTAATGCTTGCCAATGAAGGTCGTAGGCTCCAGAGAGACCAGACGAACAGGAGCCTTCACCACACCCATGTTGATGGACAACAATTCCTCTGAGCGTTTCAACCTCAAGTGGGATCCAGATGGTGTAATTAACCGGAAAGATTAACTCACCTGGCTTTGTCGACGCCTCATAGCGAACACGATAGTAGGGTGGTTCGGCTGATGGATAGACATCAAACGGTGGCTGCTGTGCCCATGCAGTCATTTGAGTCAGAGCCAGAGCAAAGCATATCCAGCATGCGGGCGGTGTATACAACCTGCTTTTCATCATCACTTTCCTACTGTGCTTGATCTGCCGCAACAACCGGTATCTGAACTTCAGAAAACTTCATGAAGCTTGGAACCATCGGGCTGTTGTAACCAAGCGTGCGTGGGCTGCCGGCAACTTTCCATTCAGGATGATTTGCAAGCCATGCGTTGATTTTTTCATACCCACGAAGAAATGTCTTTTTGCCGTAACTGCCACGAAGGCCAATCGAAACAACCGTTTCTGCTGGAATGTCTTCGACGACTACGCTGGCATCTTCTGTATCAGCGCCGGCAGTGCCGAGTTGACTTGAACCATAAAGAAATGCCATGGCGTTTGGATTTCCGTCAGGTGTTCCATCCGGATTGGCAGCAGCCTTTGGTGTCCATGACATTTCAACAGGTGCCGTCATCTTGATGTCATTTCGTTTGATGTGATTGAAGAGTTTCCAGAACATACCGTCAGTACCAGAGTCTGACTGCACACGGGCCAGACGATGCTGTGGATATGTTTTGACGATCACTTCATCAACTGGCCCGGCTGCTGGAAATCCTTCTGGTAGATTTGCTTCAGAGACAAACCATGGTTTGCTTTGCGATGCTGGGGAGTCAGTGTCGGCAGCGTACATAGAGATCCCAAAAAAATTGAAGGCGATACAGTAGATCCATAAATAGTGCTTCGATTGACTCATCGTATTTCCTTTTAGTCTTTCGGAGGACCTTCAAGTGGTACTGTCACAGGCCATCCTGGAAACTGTTTCGGTTTGCCATCAGCTCCAGGTGTTGTAAAGCGAGGAAAGCACTGAAAGACAATCTCCTGTTTATCAAATTCAAAACGGGTGATCCCATAGCCATCAGCGCGTTTCTTTTCATCATTTCGATCTTCTGGATTGGCGTACGCGGCCATAGTAATTTTATTCCCAAGGCCATCTTCGTAGTCTCCAGTCCATGGAAGTGGACTGCCCGCTATCGGATTTGTACCAGCGTGTTCGTCTTCAGGATGCCACCAGCGTCCATAGATTGTGTTCACGAGAGCCGGTGATGTAAACGACCACGGCCCATCACGGAATTCATCAATACCATGCTGGACAACAACAGCAAGATGTTGATCGCCACACAGGTGAACAGCTCCGGCTTCTTTAAGAAGACGCAAGGCCTTGTTGCGACCCGTCTGCGGCCACCCATTACAGTCCAGATCAGCAAGCAGTCGGTTGTCCGGATTGCCATGAAGATGAACGGCACCGCAAAACGCTGTCTGAGAAAGAGCTGCTTTTGAGCGAACACCCTTCCAGTCATGAGCCCACGACTTCAGGAAATCGAGTTGTCGTTGGCCCAGAAGCTTCAATCCGGGAACATCGATCGCAGATCGATCATATGCTGGGTCATTAATATGATCAGCACGAGGACCCATTTTTGGAATAGTTCCATTCGGCCCGGTTTTGAACTTGCGATCTTCTAAAATTGCAAAGTCGACACCACCAACAATAAGTCGCGTGAAGTACACGCCGATATCACCTTTTACAGGCGCGGGATCGACAGGATCCGGAAGATGCGACGTCTGCTGCCGCTGCACCATGTTGACGTAGGACGTGGGATAGAAGTACCCACCAGTATCTCCAGCAGATGTACTCGCCTTGCCACCTCCGGCGCCCCAAAGGTTGCCTTGGCCGACGTCATGGTCATCAGGAATCGTGACCGCCGGACGATCACGAATGATGTCGCGAAACTGGAGGCCAAACTCAAGCCAGCCAATCGTGTGTTCAGTATGGCGATAGGTTTGATCACCAGCAAAGAAGAGAAGATCTGGATCAGCTTTCTTGAGACCATTGATTAAAGCTTCTCGTTGACCTGGTGTGCGTGATGAATTACACGACATCACCGCCACACTGATTTCACTTTTCTTGGCAGGGTCGGGACGAATCATCCCGGTGAACTCGGCTCGCTCTCCATGCCGAACACGATAGGGCACGGACTTGGTTGCATCCCACTTGGGAATACGGAACGAAGCATCCCAACCTGGATAGTTAACCGTCGCATTGCCAATTTCTGTCCAGCCGTTTCCGCGATCGACTTCAAGTCGAACCTGATTCGATTCACCAGGTTTGAGTGGAAAGAGTTGTGCTGAAAGTTTGAGTATGGAGTCAGTTGGTTTGCCGGGAGGAACTGTTACTGTGTAGATCGCAAATGCAATGACTTCATCACGAGGAGCGTCAATTTGAAATGGAACAGGTGGACGTCGTCGTTTCTTTTTTTTCCCTTCAGATGATTGTGCTGGTTCATTTCCTACTGCTGAGGGTTTTGTCCACCACTGACCTGTTGCCCATCCATCAAGCGACGGAAAGTCTTTCCCGAATGGTGTGGGGTCAAGATTCTGTGGCACAACGGTGTCGTTTCCGTGGCAGAATGAAACGGAGCAACTTATTCCAAGAAGGAATACAAAAAAGATTCTCATACGGGGCAACATGGGCAGCAGCCTTCTTTTTTTGAGATGTAATAAAAAGGATTGGGGAACATGAAAGCAGGCACACGGTGCTTCTGAGTGACACCGGATGCAATGACATTTCTTTCCGTTATAAAGGATGTTGTGAGAGGGTGCTTACAGAAATTTATTCGTAATCATTTTATGGGGTGTTTCCGAACATGATGAATCACATGCGCAACGAATCAACATCTTGGTTGAAGCGTATCTCGCTATGCAGGTCCGTCTTTTTTTACGGACTATTTGTTCTCTCTGTAGCTTTTGCAGCGCGAGCAGAATCTGCACCGCCGAATGTGGTTCTGATTCTTTCAGATGATCAGCACTGGCGTGATTATGGATTTATGGGTCACGAACATCTTCAGACCCCAGCGCTCGACCGGCTTGCGTCTGAGAGTCTTGTCTTTTCTCGAGGCTATGTCCCTACCAGTCTCTGTTGCCCAAGTCTCGCATCACTGATCACTGGTCGTTATCCACATGAGCATCTGATTGTGGGGAATGATCCTCCGACCCAAGGTATTCACCGTCGTTCACCTGAAGGTCAAAAGCTGTTTGAAGCAGGGCGGGAAGAGATGACCGAAAGGTTTTCCAAGTGGCCAACACTTCCAAAACTTCTTGG
>JBDOMQ010000047.1:0-4271 GCA_039831725.1 Pirellulales bacterium | reverse complement strand
ATCAAGTGCATAGCCATCAGATGGTGGATTGGCGGCTCCGAAACTATCTTTCCCAGCCGGTGGTCGTGGGTCTTTTGGCTTTTTGAGAAGCGAGTCCCCGTCGTTACCAGGATGCCCATGAAAAACTTTTCCGCCACTTGCAACACGATATCCGTGACGCATAAAAAACTGTTGGAGGGTTGGGTTTATTGACCTCGTTTCTTTTGCAAATTTTGCATTGAAATAGGTTCCCGTATTGAACGGGTATTTGCCGTACAGCAGACTCGTTCGAGAAGGTCGGCATTGTGGTGCATTGCAATACGCCTGAGAAAAAAGCATGCCGCCGTCAGCTAGCGAGTCAATGTTAGGGCTCTTTGCGTCTGGATGGCCACCGAGACAGCCAATCCAATCATTAAGATCATCCACAATAATGAAGACAATATCTGGACGTTGCGATGTGTCACTCTCGGCATGAACGGCTGGCAATAAAAATGCAAGACACAGTGCACTAGCAATAAGTTGTTTCATTTATGCTCCAACCCTTTTCACAAAAAGCGATTTTCACGCTCACTTTTCAAATCTAAAAATCCCATCGCTGACTTTTTGTCTCATCGTCACCCTGCCAACTGATTTCAATCCAATCAATCTCAACGGGTTGTTTTTGCTGTGGCACAAAGAGCCTGAGATGAACGATACCGTCCTTCTCGTCGATGGCTACTTCATGCTCCTGCCATGCACCACCCTCTACTAAAAATGGATGTACCTGACCGGACTCAGGGAATGATGCTTGCCCCTTTGCCCGCCACTGAATCTGGCCCTCACCACTTTTTGGACTCAGCATTCGAAACCGAAGCACGCCGGGACCACGGGCAGGTATCTTCGCGCTGGCAACAAACGAATTCTTCCCTATCGAGACAACTTTCAAAGCACCGTCCTTGATTGATGTCTTCGCATTCTTCGCGACCCAACCAAGTATTTCCTTTCGCGGTGCCTGCTGATCGGTCGAGCTACCAGTCGTTTTCTTCAATGATGCCTTAGAAGCTGGTGGCATCTTTAATCCACCTGCCTGCACGCCAATCTTCTCTGGGTGAAATACTCCTGAATCAAAATTTGGATTCACTGCCGGCAGAACAACATCAACCTTCTTGATGTAGGCATCGATCAAGCCATCGAGCTCTTGAACTTTTTCTGGGTGTACTGCAGCGAGATTATGGCTCTCACCAATATCGTCCTGCAGATTATAAAGCCGGTACTCATGTGCGTTATCCTCACCGTAATAGAAGGTACGGATAAGCTTCCAGTCGCCAACGTGAACAGACATGGATGGCGGCAACCAGTGAGGCGTATTCCCGTGACTTGGGAGGTACGTAAACATCGGCGACCGCTCAACTTCTGCACCACGGAGCGATTCGGTAAAGTCGACGCCATCAATTACTGCGTTCTTTGGGGATTCCACACCAAGCATCTGCAGCACTGTCGGATAGAGATCAATGGCTTGAATACGCGTCTCATTTTGTGAGCCAGGCTTTGTCACACCCGGCCAAACCACAACTGCTGGCACACGAACGCCGCCCTCATGAATCCCACCTTTGCCACCACGAAGCGGGTGATTGCTTGTAATTGGCGTGATGTATTTTTCACCTGAAGCAGCACGCTCCTCAAGTCCGCAGTGAATATTCCCACCATTATCTGAATAGAAAATGATGATTGTCTCATCAGTTATTCCTTCAGCATCGAGAGCATCAAGCAGGCTTCCCACTGCATCATCAAGAGAGTGAACCATCGCAGCATAGGTTGGCGACTGTTGCGGAAGGCCCATCAACGGCTCATGTGAGGAAAGTAATCTCTCCCTGACCTCAGGTTGTGTAAGACCATCTACAGAGGCACCGAGTTTCTTGCGGTAGTGTTCAATGAGCTCGGGTTTTGCCCCGAAAGGCGCGTGCACGGAAAACTGCCAATAATTCAAGAAGAATGGTTTTGTACGGTCTCTTTGTTTGAGCCAGGCAACCGCTTCTGCCGCCATACGATCTTCAATGTGTTCACCCGGCTGACCTTCTTTGAACTGCGGGTTCGTATATCCCCATGGCGCAAGGTAACTTGTTTTCGGCCCCGGGCCCCACCAATGCGGAAGATCACTATCAAAGCCAGACTCAAGTGGGGAGTGGGGCTCGCGTCCAAGATGCCATTTTCCGAAATGTGCGGTTGCATATCCTGCGTTGTGTAGAACCTGCCCAAGCATGGGAAGATCTGGGTCAAGACGTGTCGCACTCTTGACGTTCGTACATTTTTGATCTGGCAACCCTCTCTCACCGACTGTTGCCTCAAATTGTTCATTTGCAAGATGCGCTGCAGGTGCAGTCATCCCATGCCGAGCCGGGTTCTGCCCGGTCATGATGCTGGCACGCGTCGGGGAACATATCGGACTGGCGTAGGCATTCCAGAACGTCATACCACGCGTAGCAAGGCGTTCGATATTCGGCGTCTCATACAGCGATGTCTTTCCATAGAGCGTTGTATCTGCCCATCCCAAATCATCTGCCAAAATCAGCACTATATTTTTGTTTTGACTCGCAGCTGAAGCTGCCTGACATGCGATGACTATTCCAAACGAACACAAAAAACGAAATAAGAAGCCGTTCACAATTACTCGGTCACTTTCACACTGAGTGCTGTTGGAAAAAGATCATTCCGCTGCAAAAACCATTTACATACATACGTTTCATTACGCATCACATTGAGGGGGTTTTACAGGGAACTGCTAATGACACGCACTAATTTACCATTGCAAGCTCCTTACCGATGACCTTTTTCAAAAGAATCCCTCTCTTTCTTATTGTCACAACAACAGAATGAAGAAATTACTTTGTACTCAAATGGATTCCGATCGCTTGCTGCCGATGCAATGAACGAAATCTCCCAGTCGTCATCCTGCTTGCACGATCACCCCGCCTTCGAACAACTTGTTGCTTACGCAAGCCCAGCCAGCAAGCCGCCTATCGCGTCGACTAAAGACTCAACAACCTCGATGACTTCTCAGTACCTAATCGAGTGAAGTCTTTTCAAATTTTTCCTTAAATATTTTCACGGGGTCATAGTCTGGCTTGCCATACAGTTTCTGCTGCCGATCGATTCGGCAGTTTGGGTAGAAATCAAAAATCGCGCCCTGCCCTAAAACCCTGGGATCACCCTGAGCCTCAAGTTCAGTCCTTAGTTGGAGCCAGAGTTGGCTCAGAGTGTCTGCGAAGGCTGAATCACCCGACAAATCTCGGACACAGTCAGGGTCATTCTGTATATCAAACAACTGTTCAGCGGGGCGCTTCCCGAAACTCATGTCGTACCAGTTGTTTTTAGCGGTACCGTGATTCAGGTTCATCAGAAATTGTTTTGTTGGTGAGTCATCACAATTGAGCAACCCGTATTCAGGATCACATACCGGCCAACGATGGGGTTCGAAGTTACGAATGTATAAATATTGATCATTACGGAGGGCTCGTGAAGGATACGCCACTGAAAGAAGCTCTCCATCAGTCCGACCAATATCGTGTCGTTCTTTCCCTAAAAGAGTGTGATCTCGCTCTCCATCAATCCTGCCGGAACCAGCGGCCACTAATTGCGGCAAAAAACTGCTCCCTGTCATCTGATCATCCAGTGGCACCCCGGTGACTTCCAACAATGTTGGTGCAAGATCTGGAAAGGTAATGAAATCGGTTACCGTCCGACCAGGCTTGATCCGATTACCCCAACGAACAGCAAACGGAACATGAAACCCATCATCGTATATCTGGCCTTTGACTCGAGGAAACGGCATGCCATGGTCCGATGTCGCAATAATCAGCGTATTCTCAAGCTTCCCATGAGCTTCAAGATGTTTGAGCGATTGCACGATGTGCTTGTCATACCACTCAACTTCAATGGCATAGTCGGCAAGATCACCTCGAATGGTTTCATTGTCGGGATAATAATCAGGAACAACAACGTCAGCGAGATCTCGACCGTCCAGTTTCCAATTATCTAACCCATACCCTCGGTGCGGCTCCTTTGTTCCAAGCCAAAAACAAAACGGCTTGTCGTCTGGTGTAGCCTTTAAAAATGCTTCGAAGTTTGCAGCATAATCAATGCTATTGATCCCTTTATACGGCGGCTTCTTTCGGAGTTGATTCCATGGATGTCCTGCTGGATTATCCGCTTTCCGACTTTTCCCAGCATCCTCGGCATTCCAGATGCCAGGCCCCCATCCTTTACCGGTGAATCCAATTGCATAGCCATGTTCCTCGAGCAGATAAGGGTAAAAC
>JBDOMQ010000414.1:0-4299 GCA_039831725.1 Pirellulales bacterium | reverse complement strand
TGACGACCAGCCACCTTTCGGTGCTGACGACCGTTGTCGAGCTCTTTTTTTCCAAGACCACCCACTTGCACGAAGTGTTCTCGGAAGCACCTCCTCAATTGAAGCACTCCAGGTTGATGCGATGCGTGCATACCATCAGCAGCGATATGCATCAGATAATCTTGTTCTAGCAGCAAGTGGTGCGGTTAACTTCGAGTCTCTTGTCACGAGCGCCCGTCAACTCTGTGGAGAATGGAAACCCTCTCCGCAGAGCAACCGAAAGGTCAAGTTTTCTAACTCACAAGCACGAACAGTGACTGACGTCATAACTCGGGAACAAGCCGCCCTCGAATATGCCGTCAGAATGACCCCAGGGCCGGCAGAAGATACCGACGACCGCTTTGCAGCAAAACTTCTTTCAGTGGTACTTGGAGATGATTCTGGCAGCCGGCTCTATTGGGACCTCGTTGATTCAGGCCAAGCAGAACATGCTGTCTGCCATCATCATGATTTTCTGGATGCTGGTGTTTTTGTCACACAACTTTCGTGTGAACCAGAAGCCACTCACGCACTCATTGATCGTATCCTTGAAATCTATCAAGAGGCAACGAACGGACTGAGCAACAACGAAGTGGACCAGGCACGCAACAAACTCCTCAGCCGTGTTGTCCTCGCGGGAGAACGCCCTCGACAACGACTTTTTAGCCTCGGACTTGAATGGGCTCATCTTGGTCGGTATCGATCGGTTCCTGATGACCTAGCAACCCTCGATAGTATTTCACGAGACGATTTACACCGAATTCTCGCTGAATGGCACCTCACAGCATCTTCGTCAACCGTCCTCGCTGGTCCGCTTTTGAAAGATTCACCCACCACGTAACGTTGGTTTCAACCACAAAAAATCAGACCTACAGGTCTATGAACGGCCCGTCTTTCGAAAAGTTGTCGTCGATGCAACAATAGAAAACGTAAGGGGGCTCGGTGATTTCGAGACCGTTTTTGATTCTCTTCCATATCATTTATGACTACATCTATGATTACGCCACTTTTTGCAAACCGTTGGCTCATTGCACTTCCACCGATCTGGCTCGTCGGCATGGGAGCCCTTTCTGCATCACTGGTTCTCGTGGTTCTTTGGGGGCTTCTTCGACTCATCGCACCACGAGCTGCTGCTGAAGCTAAAGCTAGTTTGCATGATGGCTTTCTTGGCCCACTTACATGGCTCCTTCTGGCGGCTTCTGGCACCGCAATAGCCCTGACACCTCTTGTCCCGGTCCGTGGCATAGGCCAATCACTGAGCAGGCTCCTCACCGTAAGTAACTCATCAACGGTCGTGACAATCGCTCCTGGAAGCGAGCAAGAAAAAATTGATCTACCGCTTCGCCCTCAAGAACTTGAAAATATTTCTTTTGCAACAGATCAACCAATCACCATTCGAACACAGAAACCGATCGAGGGCTTTGCGTTGCTCAAAGTGCCTGATATTGATCTAGACGGAGAGGAATCGTGGTCGTGGGAAAAATCCAGCGGCAAAGAGAATCCGTTTCTTGGGAAAAATGCACAACTTGAAGTAACCGACAGTAATGACGGAGAGAAAGCAACTCCGGCCCACCTTACGATCAACTGGAAACTTGTGCCCGAATTTCCAGAGGTTATCATCCTTCCGATTTCAGCAGCAGTTCTTCTGATTATAGTTTTTCTTTATTCCTTATTTCGGTTAACTATCCGACGAGTTGCGGCCGTCACCTCGTCAACAATGAAAGAGGCAATCGGACAACCCATCTTCATCGTGGCTATTGTGGCTGGAATCGTACTTCTCATGTCGTTCATCGTGATTCCATACAACACGTTTGGCGAAGATGTGAAGATGTTGAAGGATAGCGGGCTTACCCTGGTAAAGGTACTTGCCCTCTTGGTTGTTATATGGACAGCAAGTGTCACCGTTTCTGATGAAATCGAAGGACGAACGGCACTCACTGTCTTGTCGAAACCTCTTACCCGTCGACAGTTTGTCCTTGGTAAATTTATTGGCCTAGCCCTCGTTGCACTCCTTATTTTCATGATTCTCGGCGCAGTCCTGATGTCAACCACGAGCCTGAAGGTAGTCTATGACGCTCGAGAATCCTCGAAGACCGCTCCTATCTGGACAGACTGCGCAACAGAAATGGTTACTGTTGTCCCAGGCCTCGTCCTTTCTCTTCTTGAAACCGTTCTGTTGGCTGCAGTGAGCTTGGCAGTATCAACACGAGTTGGAATGATTCCAAATCTCATCATCTGTTTTACCATCTACGTTCTAGGGCACCTCGTTCCACTTATTGTTCAGTCAAGTGTCGGCAAACTGGCAATCGTGCGATTTGTCGGCCGGCTCTTTGCAACAATACTCCCTGTACTTGAGCATTTTACGATTGAAGCCGCTGTAATCGGCGGCGTACCAGTACCATGGGGATACCTCGCATGGGCGGCGATCTACGCAGGCCTGTATTCCGCGATTGCTTTGTTAATAGCCCTCGTGCTCTTCCAAAACCGAGATCTCGCATAGGTCCAGACACCCAAGCACGAGCGTCTACTTCCAGAGAATACAGAAGAGCGTGGGCGGCCTTGAACAAAGGTGCTCCTGTTCTGCTTCTTTCGTACGCTAAGTCACTGTTATCGTACGAGACCAACACTACCACTGACCCCGACCTCCTCTGGTCGCTGAAGCGGTCCTCCAGTGGGTGCCATCTCACCGCCATGTTCGTACCGAGAGACAGCCTCGGCGGATCCTTTCATAAAAACCTCAACACCATTTCGGAATCTCCGCGCGAGACGTGGCCCAAACTCAATTCCTACCGTACTGTGCTTTTTCGTATTTCGCATTTTCGTCTTGAGATCTAACCCGCCAACTACAGACCCACCTTCAAAGTCCATAGAAAGCCTACTGGTATAACCTGACGGACCATCCACTATTGAGTTGCGATCGGCTACAACTCCGGCGGCAATATTAAGAAAAGCGATTTCTTGCCCCACTTCGGCTACCATGACGCCAGAACCAGCCCGACTATTTGGTGGTCCCTTCACAAGGAATTCAAGCGGCACGTCCTCCGTAGCCACTGTTTTATCCTGACTCCGAATTTCACCAAGTACCTGCGCGACACGCGTCTGGCCTGGGGCAATATCAAATCCTTCGAAGGACACTTTGTCTGGTATTTGTGATGACAGCTCATCTGCTCGCGTCGCATCCCTACAGAGAAAGCCCAAGCTGATACAAGTCATAACAGCCAGCCAAGGAAATTTCTGCAGATCTGCTTTCATTCTGAATTTCCCTGCGATTGCAATACAAGAACTACTCTGATGGATCATCGTCACACCATCTCTGCTTGCTGCTACCTGGTTCAGGTTATATCAATCAGGCTGACCAAGACACATGAATGGAGATCGAAAACAAGGAATTTGTTGCTTACGCACTTTTCCGGATATTCATAATTGCCGGTGGTGCCCCAAGTTTTGTGCACCTAAGAACATCAAGTACGCGGGTGGCTATCTCAAGAGCAGAAGACCCTGCGGACGCACTCACACGGGGTTCGACTCCCTCAGCACGAGCCCGAAGAAAGTCATCGTGTTCTGAGACAATTGCATTGGAATCAGGAACCGGCAACGTCTGATAGGGAAGCACCTCCCGGAAGAACGCTTCTTTCGCGGTAGCACGCTCCATAATTGGCACCGATTCGGCAACAAATCTTCCTGCTGCCACTTCTTCAGATGCTGCAACAACACCGACTGTCTTTGCATTGAAGTCAACAGAAACCATGGCCTCAGTAGTCCACATCGAAAGCTGCCGACTCAACACCGGATGAATCCGTGATGCCATCAAATCGGCTACTAATCCCGAACCAAATGTAAGCCGTGCCTTTACAACGTCTTCATGCCCACCGGTGGCGACAATCCCATCTGCTTCAATACTTTCTAAACGCCCTGGCTGTAAGGACAAAACCAAATCGATATCGTGAATCATCAGATCAAAAACAACACCAACATCGAGTGAACGATATGTGAATGGGGCCAAGCGGGCAGCCTCAATAAAGAGCGGCTTTCCTCTCTGCTGGCACGCAAGAGCCCACGCTGGATTAAACCGTTCCACATGTCCGACAGCAACAACGCGACCGTAACGGCGAGCAGTCACAACAATTGCTCGTGCGTCTTCCACAGTGGCGGCAATTGGTTTTTCAACGAGAAGATCAACCCCTGCCTCAAGGAGAGGTATCGCCACCTTCGCATGGAGCCCTGTTGGTGCTGCTACAACTGCCGCATCAACCTTACCGAGGAGATCTTCAGGGCTGTTAT
>JBDOMQ010000071.1:0-4309 GCA_039831725.1 Pirellulales bacterium | reverse complement strand
TGCGAGAGCCGCCTTGCGGGCCTTGTCTCGCGTGGCGTTAAATTTACTTTCTATAGAAATTTTGTCTGCATTAGGCTGCTGGTATTCAGCTTGAAGAGTTGTCAGTTCGCCAACAAGTTTTTTGAGTTCCTGTTGGGCTTGAATGAAATCAGCATCAGTTTGTTCAGGAGAACGGTTCGGTTCCTTTTGTTTTGTTTGAGATGGAGGCTCCGCGGCACCTTGAGGCAGGTTGGATGCGAGCGACAAATAAAAAACACCCGCTATCAGCAATGGTAATTGGAAACGTTTTTGCACGGTTTTTCTCCTTCGTGTCATTGCGATAGTCTTGCACTGAACTTTTGAATCAGTGACGATAAGTAGACCCAGAAATTCTTGTCCATACGATACCATGTCATGGAATAATTGATTGGTATGAAATTTCTTGTGGATTTTTGAGGACGAACGTTGAAAGTGCGTATATGACACCTAAAACAAAGGGCACAAAACATGAAACTGGTACGTTTCGTACGAAGAAGCATCGTAGTAACGCTGAAGAAAAAACAGAGGCTGTGAGTCCTCCTCGGATTATAGGAGGCGATCTGAAGGGGCGTCGGCTGGCGTTTTGGCCGGGAGGGCCAACAAGACCAATGAAAGACCGCGTTCGCGAGATGACATTCGACTTGCTAGGCACTGCTGTTCGTGGTGCAACAGTAGTCGATCTCTTTGCGGGTACCGGAGCGCTTGGTTTTGAAGCACTGAGTCGCGGAGCGCAGCGAGCGATCTTTGCTGAGCGTCATTTTCCAACAGCAGATTGTTTGCGCCGTAGTAGTCGAGAACTTGGTCTTGTTGATCGTGTGGACATAATACCGGGTGACGTCTTGCTATGGTCTCGAAGGATGCCGGCTTTATCAACCGAGAGCCCTTGGGTAATTTTTGTATCACCGCCATGGAAGTTTTTTCATACCCGATTAGCTGAAATAAATTCGTTGCTCCAAGCTCTTGCTGCAACTGCTCCCGGGAATAGTCGTGTAATTGTTGAATCGGATGACCAGTTAGCGGTAGAAAGTCTGCCAGATCGATTTGGATTTCATGAAACAGAAGAATCTTGGGATACACGGGCTGTATCACCAGCTACTCTTCATCAGAAGCGTTTGTGAGAATGGGCCAATCCCAGTCGATGTTTCAGGGGTTGGAGTTCGTGGGGAGGTGAAGTTCGATCAAGGAGGCTAGTGTTTTTCGACCAATTTTCCATTCGGAGGACAGGAGCGAAGAAAAACGTGATATTCTTGTAGGGCGGGTGATCAACGATTCACTCCAGTCAAAACGATCCTCCAGTAGTTCTCATCGCACCATACATCCTCAAGGGTAAGGTTTAGATGCCATCCAGCTTTTCAGATATTCTGCTCTCGAAGGGAATCATCAGTGAGGACCAGTTGAGTGAAGCAAATCGTATTGCCGGCGAGTCAGGTAATCTGCTTCAGGAAGAGTTGTTGCGGCTTGGTTATGCACCTCCGAATAAGATAATGAAGGCGTTAGCAAAGGCGAATGGGATGCCTTTCGTAGATCTCGACAGCACTGAAGTTGCGGAATCAGTTATTGATCTGGTTCCAGAAAGTGTCGCTCGAGAAAATACAGTCATGCCGTATCAGGAAGATGGTGCGCGGCTGCGGGTTGCGACGAGTGACCCTTCAGATATTGATACGCAGGAAAAGCTTCGTTTTATTCTCAATCGCGATGTTGAAATGGCAATCGCGATGCGAGATCAGATTGTTGAAAGCATTAATAAGTATTATGGCGCTGGGGATGGGGAAAGTGCCGACTCCATGTTGACGCAGGAATTTACTGACACCGAAATTGACTTCACTGAAACGACTGTCGAGCAAGAGGCTGCACTTAAAGAGGATGAGGATGAGTCATCAGCGCCAGTTGTTAAGTTGGTTAATCTCATTATCACAGAAGCCGTGAAACTTGGGGCAAGTGATATTCACATTGAGCCATTTGAAGATGAAATTCGCGTCCGTTACAGAATTGATGGGCGGCTAGTTGTCCGGGATAGTGCACCACGACGTCTGTTGGGGGCAATACTTTCTAGAATAAAAATTCTCTCTCGTCTCGATATAGCGGAGCGGCGACGACCGCAAGATGGACGAATTAAAATCACATCGAGCGATGGCAAGGACTATGACTTGCGAGTCAGTGTATTGCCAACTAACCATGGGCAGTCGGTGGTGATGCGATTGCTCGACAAGGACAATATCAAAGTCGGAATCCGTCAATTGGGTTTGTCTGAGTCCGACTTCAGAATTTTCAAAAACCTTATCAGGCGGCCCAATGGCATCATTCTCGTTACAGGGCCAACCGGTTCTGGAAAAACAACAACGCTTTATGCGTCACTGAATGAACTCAATCGGCCAGATACAAAAATCATTACTGCCGAAGACCCTGTTGAATACTATCTGAGTGGAATTAATCAGGTTGAGGTCAAGCATAAAATAGGACTCGATTTCGCTCGTGTGATTCGAGCGATGTTGCGACAAGCTCCAAACGTTATTCTGGTTGGAGAAATGCGAGATACTGAGACCGCGCAAATGGGCATTCAGGCTTCGCTTACCGGTCACTTAGTGTTTAGCACGTTGCATACAAATGACGCACCGAGTGCAGTCACGCGCATGATTGACATGGGTGTCCCGGCCTATCTCGTTGCTTCAAGTGTTGTAGCTGTTTTGGCACAGCGGTTGGTGCGTCTTAATTGCAAAAATTGTAAGCAGCCGCATGAACCTCTCGAGAGTGAAATACAGGCCGCCGGGTTTACAGAGGAGCAGTTGGCAACTGCTACTTTTATGAAAGGCCGTGGTTGTGCTAAATGTCAAAAGCGTGGTTACAAGGGGCGGATGGGTATCTTTGAACTCATGGTTCTCAATAACAAAATTCGTGAGCTGGCATTCCAGGGGGCAGCGACACAAGACATTCGTCGAGCGGCGGTAGCAGGGGGAATGCGAATCATGTTCGATGATGGTCTTGATAAAGTTCTGAGTGGTCAGACAACACTTGATGAAGTTTTTCGGGTTGCCAAGCGGGACGAATAGCAGCCTGATAATTGATAAGCTCAAGTATCATCGGCCAAAACTGATGTCGACTTGCAGCTCTGTTTCGGTCTATTTTCTTGTTCATGAACCCAATGTCTTGAGAAGGACTGAACCAATGAATATCAGTATTGTTCCCGGAAGTCTTCGAAATACAACAGCGGGCTGTACTTTGTTTGCAATCGTAGTTGCACTAAGTAGTGAGATGCATCTTCATGCACAGGCACCAATAGTCGCCGGGCCTGAAGTGCAGACAGTCGTTGCGGCACGGCAAACGCTTGACCAGTTCTTTAATCTTCAAATAGAAGCCATTCCGCCGAGCATGCTGCAGTCGGCTTCAGGCGTCGCCATATTTCCCAATATGGTCAAAGGAGGTTTCATTCTAGGCGTCAATTACGGAAAAGGGGTTCTGCATGTTCGCAATCCGGATCAATCATGGAGTCCTCCCGTTATGGTAACTATGGGTGGCGGGAGTATTGGTTTTCAGGCAGGTGTGCAGGCAGCTGACATTGTGTTAGTTTTCAAAACACCACAGAGTCTGACGAATATTCTTGGGGGCCAAAAGGTTACGTTGGGGGCAGACGCATCGGTTGCTGTGGGGCCCGTTGGTCGTCAAGCAAATGCGGCAACGGATGCTCGTTTAGGTGCCGAAATCTATTCATATGCGAGAAGTCGTGGTCTTTTCCTTGGCGTTTCTCTTGGAGGAGCTGACTTATCTGTTGATCACAATGCGGATGGCGCCCTTTATGGGCGATACGGGGTGAGTCCTGCCGATGTATTTAGTAGCAACGGCATTTCTATTCGTCCCGAGGTGCAGCAACTTATTGCTGATCTCAATGCAAAGTCCGGTGTTCAGCCAGTTGCTCAACCTAGTGTCCAGCCGGTTGGATCTTCCCTTGAGATCCCTCCATCACCTAAGCCACTTCAGCCACCGACCTCTCAGGCACCACCACCAATAGTGCCGATACAGCCGCCGTCCTGAGGCAGTCGATAGGCTTAAGACGATTTATTTTATTTCGATTTGTATTCTACAATCCCAAGACGGCTTAGTTGTGGCAGAGCCGTTTTGATGAATTGATCACAAGCTTGTTCAACCATTTCCTGATGAACTGCTTTATCAGTAATGGCCTCACCATCTTTCTGGAGAGACCGTTTAGATTCGACTAGTCGTGCAATCACTCGCTCCGCCAAACCGGCTTCACCTGCTTCGTTGAGTTCGTACAAGATAGCTGCATCAAAGTCACCTA
>JBDOMQ010000170.1:0-4363 GCA_039831725.1 Pirellulales bacterium | reverse complement strand
TATAACCAGTGTGCTCAGCAAATCTGTGAGCATCTTGACGCTCGAATGGATATACTTGATCTCGGAAGTTCATCAGAAAAGTAAGTAGTGGAGTTCGAATCAGTCGAATACGCAATTCGAAATGATGTTTCTGTGCGGGAGCCATGGCCTGCAGCCTGGATTGAATGAATGAAAATTGCGATAGGAAGCGATCATCGAGGTGTTGAGGCCCGCCGTCGTCTGATCGGATTCCTGGAGCGTCACGGTCATTTAGTAGAGGACTGTGGAAGCTATGATGAAACCGCAGTTGATTATCCCGATGTAGCTGCTGACGTTTCCCGTCAAGTTGCCAATGGCTCAGTGGACAGAGGAATTTTACTCTGCTGTACTGGTGTAGGCATGGCAATTGCCGCAAATAAGGTTCCGGGCGTTCGGGCTGCTACGTGCCATGATGAGGTTGCAGCTGAGATGAGCCGACGCCACAACGATTTGAATGTTCTCTGCTTGGCTGCGGAAATGGTAGGTGCGGAACAGCAGGAAAAAATGACTGAGATCTGGCTTAACACTGATTTTGAGGGTGGTCGTCATGAACGGCGATTGAGCAAGATTTCTGCTCTCGAGGCAACGGCGTGTGGTCAGCGGAGTGCTTAGAAACACCTTCAACCCTCAAAATCTGCCTAGAATGGCAGGAACTGCCGACAGAATGCTGCTTCTGGTAACGTCGGCGAAATGTGCTGATTTTGAAGGCCGGCGAAGACTTGTCATGTCGTAACGATCATGCCGAAACACAGCAAGATTTTCTTTGCAAAATTGCCTCCCAATTTGTTGCGTCACCAAATCACGTTGGTAATGTCGTGGGTAGGGAAAACATGTCGTTACGTTGTTCTTCCTAACGAATAATTATAAACGCCGCCTTCGTACAGGTTGCACCATGAATTTCACCAATACACCGACTCCTGAAGAAGTTTCGTGCCTGTTGCATAACGCAGCATTGCGTGACGCCATCCAGCCCTTTCTAGAGGATGAGACATTCGGTGATATCGATTTTTTTGAAATGCCTACGGAAGTAGAGAATCGTTATCTCGAATCCATGTTGGCTTGGGAGCAGGCACCGGTTTTGCCTGTCGGCCGTTGGTTTAATCCCTCACTTGTGTTGCAACCGGCTTGTAACCTGAGCGAAGAACAACTTCGTGAAGAGTTGTGGGGTGTGATAGAAAGACTTTATGAGGGTCGAATTATTCTCGATTTCACAGACCATCTGTCAGATCGTGATTTGTACAATCTCATCCGAAGAGACATTCTTCCAACGTCTGTAAAACGTGTCGATCTTCCAGATAATTATTTCCACTGGGATTGTAGCGTTGCCGGTCGGGCTCCTGAATGTTCTTCTGGCGATTGGTACCCCGAACCGGTTGTGGATTCATTGATTTGGCTTACATACTACGCCGACAACGCTGAGCGCAGTGAGTGGGAGGTCGAATACGGCATTGATCTTCCGCCTCGTGAAATTCCACCATATCCTCGAGCAATGCCATCCGCACCGGTCTAAGACACGTTGTGTGCTGGGCTGATTTTTTGCTCACGTTCTAATTGCCTGTACAATACGGCATCACTAAATTTCTATGCCGTAGCCTGTGCCGTAGATTGCATGTATCGTGCCGAAGAGGCCACGATGATCAATGAGGTTTGTCATGATTTCTTGCAGAATGTTTTCCGTGCCTTTGATTTGTTCTTTTGTGGTTCTTTTTGCTTTTGAAGAAAATCTCACTGCAGCAACACCTGAAACAGTCAAGGACGCAATGACGAAAGCGTCGCTTTATATGCAAGAGTACGGTCAAGAACCGGATGGAAGTTTTTCACCCCAAAGTGGCCCGGCAATTACTGCTTTGGCAGTCACAGCACTTGTTCGAACCGGAACATCCGCTGACAGTCCAATGGTGCTTCGTGGTGTTCAATACCTTCTTGCGTTTCAACAGTCAGATGGGGGCATCTATCAGCGTGAATCAGCGGTT
Organism: Pirellulales bacterium; assembly: GCA_039831725.1. Taxonomy (GTDB): domain Bacteria; phylum Planctomycetota; class Planctomycetia; order Pirellulales; family UBA1268; genus UBA1268. Next base: position 2,372 of record JBDOMQ010000170.1, on the reverse strand, counting down.
GCGAATTATGAGACATCAATTGCCATACTTGCTCTTCATGAGTGCAATGCTTCTGGGCGATATGATGAGATAATTCAAAAAGCCAAGCGATTTATCACCGAGATTCAATGGGATGAAAGTGAGGGGAATACGTTTGCTGATCCTGAGTATGGTGGAGCTGGGTACGGACGACACGAGCGACCAGATCTATCCAATACCGCCTTTCTCATCGATGCATTGAAAGGTGTGGGAGCCAGTTCAGATGATCCTGCTATTCAACGTGCATTGGTTTTTGTCTCACGATCTCAAAACCTTGAGGGTTCTTACGATATACTCGAAGTTGCAAATAAAAATCCTGATGGTGGCTTCTTTTATACGCCAGCAAACGGGGGTGAAAGTCAGGCGGGCACAACACCAAATGGTGGTTTGCGTAGCTATGGGTCAATGACATATTCTGGGCTGCGGAGCATGATATATGCTGGCGTATCAGCGGATGATCCCCGAGTTGTGGCCGCCACAAAATGGCTTGGACGGCATTACACATTTGCAGAAAACCCTGGTATGGGCGATGCCGGTTTATATTACTATTTCCATACAGCTGCTAAGGCACTTCATGTGCTAGGCCAGAATCAATTTATGGACGCTGATGGGAAAGCCCATGACTGGCGAAAAGATCTGATAGATGTTCTTCTTCGTGCCCAGAATGAAAATGGTTCGTGGGTGAACAACAACTCGCGATGGCTTGAGGATGATGCCAATTTAGTAACAAGTTATGCACTCCTTGCTCTGAGTTACTGTCAGCCATCTGCCATCGAATAGGCCGATTTCGTGTTTCTTATTGAAGTCAGCTGCCAGCTAGGAACGAGGGGGCGTTTGGTTCTGCCTTTGTCCGAGAGAGAAACAAGCACGTCTTGATGCAGTTCCACGTGAGCTGGATTGCCGTATAGTAGCTGGAGTCTATTTTTAAGTGACAGGTTGATGCTTTAAGTGACAGGTTGATGAAATTTTGGGGGATCTAATGTTGTGAAGGCACAGAACCAGCTTCGAAAATAGAGGCTCTCGTGGCTCGCGATCAAGTGAACAACCATGGATGATAAAAAGACTAAACAACCACATTCAGCTGAGACCGTGCGAGACGGTGTCACAATCGAAGATATTGCGAAGCGGGCCAATGTCTCAAAGAGTACGGTGTCAAGAGTCTTAAACAGCAGCGCTGTAGTCAATCAAGAGAAGCAAGACGCCGTTCATCAGGCTGTCATTGATTTAGATTATACGCCTAATATGTTTGCTCAGGGATTGGCGAGTGGGAAGTCAATGACCCTTGGCATCTTGACGCAGAATATTGGTAGCCCCTTCTACGATTCGGTTGCTCAGGGGGTCATTGAAGGCTTAGCAGGATCTGGTTATACCCCGTCTGTTATTGATAGAAGATGGGAACAGACGCGAGATACAGCCTCAATTGAAACACTTATTTCACGAAAAGTTGATGGACTGCTTATTGTTGGTGGTGATATGTCTGCATCAGAACTTCAGTCTTATAAAAAGCAACTACCAATAATTGTTGCAGCGAGAGACGTAGCAGGCTTTGAAGGACAGTGCGTCTCAGTTAATAACAAAAAAATCGGTTACTTAGCCACAAAACATCTTTTGGAAAAGCAGCACACACGGATTGCGTTTATTCATGGAACAGAGGGACACCCCGATGCCCGGGATCGGTTCACAGGCCATCTTGAGGCCCTTGAAGAGGCTGGTATCAGTCGGTCTGATGAACTTGTTTATCAAGGAGACTTTAGTGGGCATGCAGGACTGATGGCCGTCGAGTATCTACTCGATCAGGGCATACGTTTTAGTGCAATAGTTGCTGCGAATGATATGGTTGCATTTGGTTCGAGATTGGCTCTCTATCGCAGGGGTATCTGTGTTCCAGATGATGTTTCCATCATTGGGTGTGACGACCAGGCGGAGGCAGCCTTTATGACACCACCATTGACGACCGTGCGGCAGCCTTCATACGAAATGGGAGTTGCTGCCTCAAGAGCTCTTCTTTCGTTGATACGTAATGAAGACTATGAGTTGTCAGAATTAGTTCCAGAATTACAAATTCGTGAAAGTGTAAAATGTTTCACGAATGAATGACTCAAGGCGTTATCTGAGCAGATTATTTCTGGCTACATCATTCCTTTAAATCAAAAAGCCGCCTTAACGCTTCAAGAAGGCCATGGGGTGGGCCCGCCTTACTTTCACTTCGCAGAGAAGCCATGGGGGGATGAAGCATTTTGGCAGCATACCTTTCAAAAGCCTGTCGAATCTCCTTCTGACTACTTTTGTCAAGATCCGGAAGCTTTCGGAAAAGTCGATCAAGCTCGACCTCACCGGTTTCATTCCAGCCAGCT
>JBDOMQ010000125.1:0-4384 GCA_039831725.1 Pirellulales bacterium | reverse complement strand
GAGCAACTTCTTATTGGTTTAATAGATCGACTTCGGCACAAGATGAAGCAATCTGTTGAATCATGAAATGTTCGCCCGCTTCTGTCATGAAATGATTTTTTGGAGAACATAAATGATCATCCAGGTATTTCGGTTGTGCATCTACTCGCTCTTCAGAACGATCAATTGGGCTGTGGTGAAGTTTCTCGTGGCTCTTATCCGCGTGTACCAAGTCCTAATAAGTCCGTTGCTTGGTAGGCAGTGTCGATTTCAGCCAAGCTGCAGCAGATATTTTCAGGAATCTGTCATAAAGTACGGGCCGCTCCGAGGGATGTGGAGAGGATTTATTCGTATATGCCGATGCCATCCATGGAATCGTGGTGGTTATGATCCACCCTGAATAATGGGCAAGGTGTCTCGTAGCCAATTCACAACAAACCCATTGGCTGCAGGAAATCTACACAGCTCAAGTTCAGCACGGGTTAGCCACTTGAATGGTTCGCGAGGCTCTGAATGTTCGCACGGTTTGAGGGCTCCTAAAAAGAAAACTATCTCGAAATGTCCTTCATCAGTAAATGTGCTATCAAGTTGGCGCTCGATGGAAATGTGAAGTCCGGTTTCCTCGAGGCATTCTCGTACCGCAGCACTTGATGCATGTTCACCTTCCTCGAGTTTGCCGCCAGGGAACTCATGAAATCCCTTTGCCGTAGATGCGGTATTCCTACGCTTGCCTACGAGTACTCGTTGTTGGTGGACAACAACAACAACAGCAATACGTGTTTTTTCAGGCACTTCAAATAGGTCAGTCTTGTTTTGGCACAAGATCAAGAAGTCGACCGGGTGACCCCATGATGTTGTAACCAGCATCTACGTGAAGAAGTTCTCCGGTGATTCCTAGCGAGTCACGTGATACGAGCCAGGCGCCTGCTTTTCCGACTTCTTCGTGGGTTATGTTTCGGCCCATTGGAGACATGTGCTTGTACAAGCCAAGCATGTCTTCCACCCCTGCTCCACGGCCGGCAAGTGTCCGCAAAGGTCCTGCACTGATTGCATTTACCCGCACACCCTGAGGGCCAAGATCAAAAGCCATATACTTTACGCAGGCATCAAGTGTTGCCTTGCAGACACCCATGATGTTGTATCCGGGGACGACTTTTTCACCGCCAAAATAGGTGAGAGTCAAGATTGAAGCATCCTTGGCGAGTATTTCTCTGGACAATCGTCCGACGGCAAGAAGACTGTATGCACTTGTTTCCATTGCGACACGAAAACCTTCACGGCTGCAGTTTGTTGTTTCGCCCTTGAGGTCATCCATTGGTGCGTAGGCGATGGAATGAATAAGGAAATCAATAGTTCCAAATTCTTCCTGTGTTTTTTTCATGACAGCGGCTATTTGGTCGTCACTCGACACATCCATCGGTACCAGGAACTTTGCATTTGGCTCATCATCAGTGAGTAAGGCAACTCGCCGTCGGTTTCGTTGCCGCGCATCGTCTGGCCTGTCTGGGAGATGGCTAAAGCCGATCGCTGCACCTTCGGCAAGTAATTCTTTCGCAATTGCCCAAGCAATGGAGTGATCATTCGCTACGCCAAGGACAAGGCCCTTCATTCCGTCGTACCGGCCCATGTGGAAGTCTCCCGTTGAATTGTGGTTTACGTTGAAGAATGTAACGGCTCCGGTGAATACACTCAATGTGCAATCAGGAACGCGAGAAAGATTCACTTTTCGTGGTAGAGTGCTGCTCTTTGGCACGTCGTCAGGTGAAGGGCAAATTTTCAATTAGATGCCCCGTTAGCTCAATTTGTTGGAGCTGTCAGCTCTCAAAGATATTGCATAGTTCAGGTGCGATGTGCGTATGCCCAAGCTGCTTGTTTTTAGAGAGTTTTTTGTAAAGCTGTTGGGTAATGATTTCTACTGTCAACGTTTGGTGACCATGTTTGTGACCAAACAGGAGTTGCTTATTGTGGATGATCTGCGGCAACTAATACGCTCCGAATTCAATCAGGAGTGGAACGAAAGGTGGTGAGACTCGCCGCTTGCATAGTTCAAAAAACAGCGGATGGCACTATCTGCACAGTCCGCCTATCCCATTGACCTGTTGGAATAGTGAACCTTTGCAATTTTTCAAGACTCGCCGGGCTACCTTGACGGACAACTGCTTTTTGATGACGGAACTATTTTATCTACGTAAAGAAAACGACAGAATGCTATAAAAGCATGCCAATCTAACGTGATCGAAGACGAACACCGATAAAACCTTGAAGGTCTTTTGCATGATTGCTTGTCCGCCTGACTTTGATGTTGATACTCGAAATCTGATCGAGGCTGTTCAGCCATTCACAATGACATCCCCTGAAAGAATTGCGTCATTCCGTGAGGCCCTTCGGCATGTGAGTCGTCACAACGTCCCCGGGGCTATCGTCGAGTGCGGTGTATGGAAAGGAGGCAGCATGATGGCTGCCGCAAAAACACTGCTGGCATTGGGGGATAAACGACAGCTCTTTTTGTTTGACACCTTTTGTGGAATGACCGCACCGGAAGCTGTTGACTGCGATCTTTCTGGTCGTCCAGCTGCCCACCTTCTGAAATCGCCAACGACATCTACGCTTATGCGATGCGAGAGCCCGCTCCAGGAGGTTCAACAAAATATGGCCTCAACGGGATACGACCCCCATCTGGTTAAGTACATCGTTGGCCCGGTAGAGGACACCATTCCCGAGCATGCACCCGAACAGATCGCAGTGCTACGACTCGATACTGACTGGTACGGGTCAACGGTTCATGAACTGCGGCACCTTTACCCACGACTTGCTATCGGCGGCCTTCTCATCATTGATGACTATGGCCATTGGCAAGGGGCACGCAGGGCCGTCGACGAATTTCTCGCAGAAACAGGATTACCCCTGTTTCTGCACCGAATTGATTACACAGGCCGAATTGGTGTCAAGCTTTGCTAAATGTTTAGTGGTAACCACATGAGGTGGTACAAGTGTGGGCTGTCGTGTTGCCTCAATGAGCAGGTAGCCAACGATATGGCTTAGTGGCATTCAGGCATTAATCCAGGCAGTGTTCCCAGAGGGTCGTTTGAGGCACCATCAGCAGGGATGGGGTGTTGGCGGTATTCAAGTCCGATGCTGGTTATGAACTGGTACTGCCGCCACTGGCTGTGGATGTGCAGAAGTGTTTTCAGCTTCAACAGTAGTTGGTAGCGAACAGCCAAGTGCAGAGTGGGGTGGATGCGTTTATTCGTTACCACCCTGTTTATTGTCAACTACCAAAAAAAGAATCGTAGAGTTCAGTATTGCCAATTCAACGGTACATGATTCTTAGCTACTATCTTGTCTACCTTGTCGTAGTATTCTCTGGTATCAGGAACAACTTCTTTGAGTTCTGTTGGCGATATTTTGGGAAGTGCGTAACTGCCGTCAAAGTGAAGGATGTGCTCCCACGGGTCTTTGTCTATCGTATACGTGACAAAAAAATAATCCCGCCTTTTTTCAGTTCAATAAGGAATTGTTTTCCAGGTGTGCCACATATTGCTCGAATCTCCTCAATGGTCAATCCACGAGTTTGGTTGTCACCACATCTCAGGCTTTTCATGTCTTTGGCACTTAGACTGTGTAAGCAACCACCCAAAGTGAGAGCGAAAGCAGCCGCAAGTAAAACTCTCGTCACTCCTTCCCGTGCATATTCGGTGACGTGGTGGGCGTACCGTCTAGCATGTCACTCAGGTCATCATTTTCATCATCTGGCTGCTGTGGTGTCTGGTCGTCACGGCCCATAGTAGTGAACCAATCTTTGTGACATGTCTTATGACCAGCAGCATATCGTTTGCTCTTGTATTTATCAAAACTTATGTAAACTACGAGCGAAGCACCAGATGCCCCGTTAGCTCAATTGGTTAGAGCATCTGACTCTTAATCAGAGGGTTCCAGGTTCGAGTCCTGGACGGGGTACTCGCCATTTCTTTTTGTTGCTTTGCACGGTTGCAACTGTTTTTCTTTTCGCAGTTAGTGCTTGCGCATCAATGCTCCTTTAGCGTCGCCATTGCGTGTGTGGAGAGAGCGTTCTTGAATAATTTGTAGGCCGGTGAAGGTGCAGATTGTTTTGAATTCAGAACATTGCTTACTTGCCTGCGTTGCGTCTTTCGATGTATTGCCTTAAAGGTTTGATTTACCGGATTCCTCTTCTCATCATGAGTACCGCTTGAAACGTCTTTGCGGCAAGGAAAGTGTGGCTTGGGTAAGCAATCAGGAAGAAGCCCTTCGTGTAACCTTTGCACGTTTTTGATGCGATGTTGAGGGGGGGCCGAAGAGTACAAGAATTTCAAGGCAGAGTTGGTAGGTGTCAGGTGGCTCTATGCGATAATTCGTATTCTCGATTTATATGAAGTCTGTTTAGACT
>JBDOMQ010000421.1:0-4387 GCA_039831725.1 Pirellulales bacterium | reverse complement strand
CACGTTATCAACCCGAAGATCGATCCAATTCTCTCTTCCTTTCCACTACTCTTGTGTGCGGACAAACTGGCTCTGTTGAAGACATATCAGGAATCCAGAAAATACTAAAAGACACCACCACTCCATACACCCTGCATATCGATGCAACCCAAGCGGTAGGAAAAATTCCAATATCTTTTCCTGGAACTGGGGCTACAAGTCTCAGCTTTACACCACACAAATTTGGTGGTCCGCGCGGCGTTGGCTGTCTACTCCTGAAGAAAAATGTTGAATGGAAGCCACTTTTTGCTGGCTCCCAACAACTGGAGATGCGTGGTGGTACGGAGCCTGTAGCTTTGATCGCAGGCTGTCAAGAAGCAGTCCATCAAGCGGTTACCAAACAACATGCGGAAGCATCACGGCTAGCAGTGATACAAGAGTCTTTTGAGTCTACTGTTTGTAAGATGGCCAGAGAGTTTGGTATCAACCCATGTATTATTTGTCAGAATACAACACGGAGTCCGCATATCTCGACAATTGCTTTCCCAGGCATTGACCGACAGGCTTTTATGATGGCAGCAGATCTTGATGGACTTGCCGTTGCAACGGGTACAGCATGTGCGAGTGGTTCTCAGGAGCCAGCGCCGGCACTTGTGGCGATGAACCTCTCAAAGCCTCTCATCCAGTCAGCGATACGCTTCAGTTTTGGTCATACAACTTGTGTGAGTGATCTTAAAACTGCCGCGGAAAAAATCTACCGCATTCTCCAAAAGAGTTCTCCGGTCTAATCGAATCATCACACGTGATTGCAGAAGACAGTAAGATTCCATAGCCTGACATCATCGGGGAGAGCCGAAAGGAAGATGGCTCTATTTTCAAGGCATGGCGGCCGTACACCACCTCGAACCGTAATGTGGCCATCCAATGGCAGCTATCACGTCTGTCCCACCATTATCTTTTGATCTTCTTGCTGGATTAACATTTGATTTTTGTATTGAAAAAATAGTGAATTCAGCTGCTCAATCAACATGCCCAACGCCGGAACAAGAGGGCCTTCTGGTTGTTGGATTTGGTGGTCAAGAGAATTCATGTGAAGACTGGCTGCTCAACGCAATAAGGTTGTGGGAAACACAGTCTTGTGACAAGGCGACAGATAGTCCATGCAGATTGTGGACACGAACAGAAGGTTCCGCACTAGCAACAGTACTTAAGAAATATCGATCTGTAGGATCACTGCTTCCGGTGAAGAGATTTCTTCTATTGAATAATCAAATGGCTGATATCTCGGACGACAGTTTGAATATGGTGATCATTAACCGAATTGACCGAATTACAAAAAATGAATCGGATCAGTTCATGGCACGTCAGTACATTGATCTGATGCTTGCTTCTTCTTCTCTTGTACTCGTAACCCTTCCGAAGCATCCCTCAACGCTTGATTTACATCCCTCTCTTGCTTCGCGACTATCTGCAGGTTTCTTGCTTCACATTCCAGATTCGTCCTCTTCCGCAAATCAAAAGAAGAAAAAAGAGAAGGATACAAAGGGCTCACAGGCTCTTCTGGGTCGCAAGCACGACACCACAATGCCACAACCGATTAATGTCCAAGCAACAGATATGGTCAAGAGAGTCATATTCGCCGTGGCCAGACACTTTAGCTTGACTGAAAAAGATATTCGGAACGGCTCGCAACGTCGATGTCATGTGCGGCCACGAGGTTTAGCTATCTACTGTATTCGAGAAATGACCGATTTGAGTAGCCATGAGATTGGACAACTCTTTGGTGGTCGAGATCACTCGACTGTACTCCATAGCTTGAAAGTAACCGAAAAAATACTACAAAAGGACCAAGGAACTATGGCTGACCTTCGGGCAATTAGAAGCCAAGTGCAGCAACCAAATATCTGTTGAGAACGATGTCGTAAAACTGTTCAGTTTAATGTGGTCAGTTTGTTGATTGTGGCGTTTTACGGTGTATCGACATTTTTGAACAAAGCCAAGATCACGCACACCTCAGAAACCTGACACGTGATCATCCGATAAATATGCTTGTTCTGACCACACTATGAAGAAGTCTTTGACCTCTTATCGGCCCTACACAACAAACCAAACAACACGAAAAAGAGTATGGAACGAACAAATAAGTAACATTATTCCGACAAAACTTTCACCCTCGCATACATGCTTCGAGAACTTCTTCTTTTTATTAAAATCCTCTTTTTTTAAAGGTCTAAAAGATCATTACAAGACATCGTGACCACCAATTTTCTTAAAGAATTCCCTCAAAAATTTGCTCTTTGATGCCTCCTATTACTTCTTTTGATTCTTCTTTTACTCTCCCTTTTATTTCTTATTTCTTTTCTTTTAGAAATGAAGAGTAGAAGACATAAGTAGAGATCTTCGGCATCACAATTCATGGTGCGAAAAAGACATAAAAACAAGTGCTTTTTGGAACAAAAAAATCTCATAAATCTTCTGCGAAACGCCAAAAAATCAGGTAAATTGAGGGGTCCCCAGATAGAGCGATATCCGCGTATCGATCAAGGGTTTTATTTCGTCCTCTTTCTCCAAACAGTCCCCTCCACATGAACTTGCGATGTACACGTGAACCGCTTTTAGCAGCTCTTCAAACAGCCGCTGTTGTTGTGCCGACTCGGTCGACAAGGCCGGTCCTTACAAACGTAAAATTGGATGTCGATGGATCCACCGCAGTCCTGTCAGCAACGGACTTGGAAATAGGCATTCGTACTGAAATCGAAGGTGTCGAAACAACAGCAGCAGGAAGTGTGCTGCTACCAAGCGTACGATTAATGGCAATCGTTCGGGAAAGTCCGCCAGGCACAACATTCGAGATCGAGTCTGATGGAAACGCAACGGTCGTCAAGGCTGCTCGAAGTCAATTTCGCCTACCTGCAGAAGATCCGGTTGAATTTCCATCAGTATCGACATTTCCTGCAGATGCCTGCTTCGAACTTTCGACACCATTGGTTCGTGAGTTGGTTCGAAGAACTGTATTCGCAACTGACAATGAGTCGAGTCGATATGCACTTGGAGGTGTCCTTCTCGAGTTAACCGATGCAGCGGTAGTGGCTGTTGGGACAGATGGGCGTCGCTTGGCAAAGATGGAGGGTCCATCATCGATTCAGGGCGGTGAACTGCCAGCTACTCAACCAATTGTTCCTGCTCGAGCGATGCAACTCATTGAGCGAAGTCTGGGAGATGCAGAGACGCCTGTGAAACTTGCTGTCCAAGGAAGTGATGTGCTGATTCACACAGGACACACCACGATATCAGCACGGCTTGTAGAGGGAAGATTTCCTCGATGGAGAGATGTTTTTCCAGACAGACCCGAGGCTGTGCGTGTCAAAGTCGTAGCTGGCCCTCTGCTTTCCGCGGTACGGCAGGCAGCTATTGTCACCAGCGAACAATCCAAAGGCGTTGATTTTGGGTTTGAGTCGGGACAATTGGTCTTGGCTGGTCAATCTGCAGAGAGTGGCCAGAGTCGTGTGGAAATGCCAATTGACCACAGTGGTGAAACAATCCAGATCAAACTCGATCCTCGCTTTGTAAGTGAATTCCTTCGGGTTCTTGATCCTGCGACTTCAATTGACGTCGAACTGACAGATGGGCAAAGTGCGTGTGTCTATCGAACTGAGGATGGTTATGGATACTGTGTTATGCCGTTAGCGGCTGATTAGTACCACCCTACAAAGGAACAGCCATTGTGCGTTCAGTGTATCCACATTGGAAAATTAGCCGAATGACAGCCCCTCGAAACCTCGGAAATATTTTGTCTAGGCTGATGGCGCGGACTGGGTACGACCGGGAGCAAGGAAGTGATGCTTTACGTACCGCATGGGAAAGTGTCGCTCCAGAAAGTTTGCGAGGCGGTTCACAGGCAGGTGTTGTACGGCGAGGTGTTCTCGAAGTTTTCGTGACTCATTCAGCACTGGTTCAGGAAATGGGATTTCATAAAAATGAAGTCATTCAAAAACTCCAGTCGCTACTGCCATCAGAAGGAATTACTGATATTCGTTGTCGTCTCCTTATCGAAGCAGGCCAGAAGTAGTGTCGATATGTTTCGTGTTCTGAAAAACTGTTACCAAAATGTGTATCTCAACCCACTCAATCGTTTTGTGAAAGGTGTCCATGGCTGAATCAGCACCATCTCCTGCAGAAGATCCAAATGAAGCAGGTTACACCAGTACTGACTTGAAGCATCTCTCTGACCGTGAACACGTAAGAGAACGGTTTGGAATGTATATCGGTGACAACACGTCGCGCGGACTTCATCATTTGGTCTATGAAGTTGTAGATAACTCGATTGATGAGTGCATGGCTAAATATGCTTATCGAGTATCAGTGACAGTAAATGTTGATGGCAGTGTGACCGTTGAAGATGACGGTC
>JBDOMQ010000165.1:0-4396 GCA_039831725.1 Pirellulales bacterium | reverse complement strand
GAACGACACAAAAAAAGATGTCCACGATGAGCAGAAGCAGGCGGTACTCTACAGATCTTCTTCTAATTACCTGGGCACCAGCAAAGGAAATTCCGTCATGAAAGTACTATCGACCTCAACGCGCCTGCTGCTCGTGCTCTTACTCATATATTCCTTTGAAGCAATCGCAGCAGAAACTCTACGGCAAGCGAGCAAGGACTCTGCATTTACCAAGGCCGACGTGAATAATGATGGCAGACTCGGGCCTGAGGAAGTCACAAACGAAACACTGTTCCAACGAATGGATGCCAACTCCAACGGATTTGTATCGGCTAAAGAGGCTCAGTCGTTTATTCAACGCCGTCGCGCTCGCGAAAATACAGGAGTTGCCAAAGAGACATCCAGCACACCAGTCTTTCCGGCGAGCACTGAGGATGAGGCTGCAAAACGAAAACTTCTATCAACCATCGCCGATATAACGTCTGGTGACACATGTCCACCAAATATCGTATTGCTGTTCGCAGACGACCTCGGGTATGGCGACACGTCGCTGTATGGATCCGAAAAAATCCCGACGCCAAATATAGATGCACTTGGTAAACAAGGCGTTCGGTTTTTGAATGCCTATGTCACTGCAGCATCATGCAGCCCGTCTCGTGCCGGGCTCATGTCGGGCCAATACCAACAACGATTCGGGTTTGAGTTCAACACTGCTGGTGGCGCAATTACCAATCGCCTGCACCGCGGCCTTGATCCATCAGTCGTCACAATGGCTGATGTTTTGAAGCGGGCCGGCTACGTCACAGGAATATTTGGCAAGTGGCATTTAGGCACACAGCCTCAGTTTCACCCGCAGGCTCGTGGCTTTGATGAGTTCTACGGGTTTCTTGCTGGTGCCCATTCGTTTTTCCCCGCCAAAACGCCGCAGCCGTTCCACAGCACCGTCATGCGAGACACATCGCCTCTGATTGAACCCGAGTATCTGACTGATGCAATTGCTAGAGAGACTGCTGCTTTCATTGACGCGAATCACACGAAACCATTTTTTGCATATGTCCCATTTAACGCCGTGCATACGCCGATCGAAGCGACAAAAAAATACCAAGATCGGTTTGCAGACGAAACCAACAAAACCAAGCGTGATTACTACGCAATGACTAGTGCTCTTGATGATGCGGTAGGTTCGATTGTTGCCGCGATCGACAAACACGGACTCACTAACAATACGTTGGTGATTTTTGTGAATGACAATGGCGGGCCAATCTACACCGGTGTGCAAAGCAATGGGCCACTTAAATTAGGCAAGCTCTTTCTGTTTGAAGGGGGTATTCGTGTGCCAATGATCATCAAACTGCCGGGCACATTTGAACCGAACTCCGTTTACGATCAACCAACAAGTACGCTCGATCTCTTCCCCACAATTTGTGGTACGGCGGGAATCAAACTGCCAGCCGAAATCAGATTAGACGGCATTGACCTCAGTCCCTTCATGAAGGGAAGGGTATCGGGCTCACCGCACGACACCCTGTTTTGGAGTAATGGTCCGAATATCGCCGTCCGCCACGGAGATTGGAAACTTGTCAAATCGTATGACAACACCTGGCTCTTTAATCTTGTGAGTGATATTGGAGAATCAGATAACCTTGCGAAATCAGAACCTAAAATTGTTAAACAACTGGAAACGCTCTATCACGAGTGGCGATCTCAGATGTCAGAACCAGCATGGCCCAGCAAGCCAAACCGCCGAAAGGTGGAGGTTGATGGCTTGCTGTACGAGATGAATATTTGAGGCAAGTGTTCAGCTACAAAAAATAGGCTATTCGTGATTTCACTAATATCACTGGCTGCTGCTCGCAATGTATTTTTAAGTAGTGTCACTAAACAAGCAGACTTTTTTTACGATCAATGCCCACATTCTCACACCTGACTCAGGTCTCTATCGAGGTTCGTGTGAAATCATCAGGGTGTTGATACCCCGGGGACAAAACGAGCTACCTTTTTCGTAAACGTCTTGAGGGTCAACGATCCAACACGCTTCATCACCGATGTGGCCTGCACTCCGTAATGTGCCCAGCAAGAATCAGAAACGAGCCGGTTTGTGTAATTGCTGCAACTCGTCAGCTGACAGCTTCTGAACTTCTCGATCATAGGTCATCAATCCGTTGACCTCACCCTCAACATCTGTCGTCTGCGTATACACACCTGCCGCCACACCACGGCGCCTGAGTTTCATGAGTTCAGTAAACGAGTGTTGGTATCGCTGCCTGTATTCGTCTTTGGTAGTCGGCAAATCTCCATATCCCCAATTCCGCATTTCTGAATTCCATTGATGACCGGGGACGACAAGGCCATGACCACCAAACTCACCCACTACCTTCACGTAGTCATTGAATCGTTGATCCTCGAACGGAAACATCGGCTCAGGATAATTATGGCGATCCACAACATCACCGACAGGAAAGAAGTTCCCACCGCTGGCAATGTTGACCAGACGCGTCACATCAAGATTTTCCATTAACTGACCAACTTGAATGGTCTCATGCTGGCCCCATCGTTCATTGAAGGGCACCCACATCACGATTGATGGATGATTCCGAAGACTTCCCACCATCGACCTCAACTCTTCGACGAACTGCTCATGGCGATCTATAGGGCACTCATCCTCTACCGGATTTGGAGCAAGTTTGCTCCAAAATGGTCTACCACCTGTGCTCGGCATGTCCTGCCACACCATCATCCCAATTCGATCACAATGAGCATAGTAACGCCGCGGCTCAACCTTGATGTGCTTTCGGATCATGTTGAAACCTGACTTCTTCAAATACTCGACGTCAAAACGCATCGCTGCATCACTGGGGGGCGTCAACAAGCCGTCAGGCCACCACCCTTGATCCAATGTGCCGTAATGGAACACCACTTTGCCATTCAAGGTCATGCGAATCTGGCCACCAGGGCCGCGAACAGTTCCTACCTCACGCATGGCTGCATACGACTCAACGCAATCGATCAGTTCTTCACCATCGAACAACTCCATGGTGATGTCATAGAGACTCGGGCTTCGAGGTGACCAGAGTTTTGCATCAGGTATCCGCACACTCAAAGCGGCATCAGCAACACCAACCACACGATCACCATCACGAACAGTGATCACAATACGCTCTGCCTTCAACGGCTCTCCCTCAAGAGTTGGCAGCACACGCAACGTACCCTCAGCTATCCTCGGCTTCATTTTGACCATGCGAAAATGTCGCTTGGGTACATCCTCTAACCATACGGTCTGCCAAATCCCTGACACGCGGGTGTAATAAATTCCTTTCGGCTGCAGTGATTGTTTCCCGAGGGTCTGCGATGGTGCAGTCTGGTCAACCACCATCACGACCAACTCGTTCTCACCAGGTCGTAACGCATCTGTGATGTCAAACGTGAATGGATCACTGCTCCCTTTATGCGATCCGATCTTTTTCCCATTGACATATACTGTGCATTCATAATCGACCGCCTCGAAATGCAAATGGGTGCGATGTCCGCCACGTGTTTGATGACGAAACATACGTCGGTACCACAACATCTCATCAGGGGCGAGCAGCCGCTGCACACCACTCAGTGCTGACTCCACAGGAAAGGGTACAAGAACATCCCCCTGATAGTCTTGGGGAGTAACACCATTCTGAGAAATTGCATACTGCCATAAACCGTTGAGGTTCTTCCAGTTCTCATCACGTCGAAATTGGGGGCGTGGATACTCTTGCCAAACATTCTCGGGAGTGACCTGTTTGCCCCATCGAGTCACCATTGCCTCGGGAGCTACCTTCCATTCCCCTCTGGCTATAGATGCCATAGCCAGAAGAATGAAGCAGTAACACAACCTCATGGTCTTCTTCCCTTCTTACTTAAAATTTTCGGACAAACTTGCTGATAACAAAAGCCAGCCGACGGCACGGTCGCAAGGTTCTCACCAACTGGGTACAGCCAAACAGTCTACTCTGGCAAGCAAGAAACAGAATGAGATGAGCCGTACGCGTATTGAGACATAGTGCCAGATGGCACGCGCTCCCATTTACGCATTTTTCAGCGACATAGGCCAAAAATGATCGCCCGAAAAAAACTCTTTTCCCAAAAAAATGTCCACACTTCCAGTTCTCGCGCATGATATATCGTATGGATCGCACCGACATTCTCAGAGCACTGATGCCCGAACGGACAAAACAGATCGCCCTTGCGTGGTCGATCCTGCGTCAGTCCCACTTATCTGAAGACGCGTACCAAGACATGCTGGCACGAGTGTTCGAAAACGCCAGCATTTTCGAGGGGCCTCAACATGTGCGCGACTGGTCATGGAAGGTACTTCGCAACCGATGTTACGAGTTCATTCGTCAACAGAAATACAAGGCCGCGTTGCTTGACGAATCGATCCTGG
>JBDOMQ010000358.1:0-4399 GCA_039831725.1 Pirellulales bacterium | reverse complement strand
GATGGAGCCTGGGACAACTGATTTCCGGCTTTTAGATCGGGTAGTTATTGAAGCTCTTAAGAAATTTACCGAGCGTAACAGACTCTTCCGGGGTCTGATCGATTGGATGGGATTCAAAAAAACCACCATTGAATTTGAGGCACCGTCCCGACGCTTTGGGGAACCTCGTTATAGCTATTCCCGCCTTTTGCGACTCGCTTTAAACGGATTCATGTCCTTCTCTTTGATGCCACTCAAGCTTGCTGGTTATCTTGGAGTTTCCGTCACTCTGATCTTTGGTGGGCTGCTGGCTTTTATGCTTATTGATAAGTTTGGAAGTAATTTCTTCGGGTTTTCGAATATTGCCTTTATCATCGTGAGTAACGTGATCATGAATGGTGTTGTGCTCGGATGTATTGGACTAGTCGCTCTCTATATCGGCCACATTCATACTGAAGTCATTGGCCGACCCCTGTATCTCATACAAAATGAATACGTATTACGGGGAAATAAAAATGAACTATAGCAACTCCTTGTTTTTGTCTGCTTCAGTTCTCTGACGATAATATTTGAATCCTGGAATGAAGAAGCAGCCGCCACTTATGAGTCCGAAGATGATGTGCTGATACTGAGGAAGTCCACACATGATCAAACCTGTGGCAAATAAGCAAATCGACTGAATATAAAAAATGCCAGATAAAATTCCTGCTTTAGCAAAAAACATAAGCCCCGCCAGTAATGCAAGAACCGGTGAGAGCTTAAGTACCGGTAAACCGAGCAACTCCTCTACTGAAAAAAGCAGCATGCTGGCGATCATTGTACCGCCCCAGATATGAGCAACTTGTCGTTCAACAGCTGTTACAGGGCCTGCTCTATAGCGTAGCGCCCAAAAGATGGGTGCCCATAAGGCAAGACCACCTGTCCACAGAACGACATACGGCCAACGACTTTCGACCCCCTGCCACGCAAGTACATCTGTAATCACCGACAGAATTAAAACCACCACAGAATGCCACATCCAGAGAAGTCCCCAATTCTCCAAGACAACGGCATGGTGTGTTTCTCGAAGAAGTCGGGAAACAACATCGAGAACTCCTCCTTGACGGGCAGCAATTGGCTCACTTGCCAGGAAAGCCCGAAGATCATTCGCTAGGTGAGCTGCTGATGCATAACGTAGATCCTGTGGCTTTTGAAGCGTCTTGAGGGCAATCATTTCCAAATCACGATTGACCTGACGGTTAATTGAACGAGGGAGCGGTGGATCAACCTCTAATACAGCCAGTAATGTATCCATCGGACCCGATGCCTGAAACGGTGGTCTATCAACCAGCACTTGATAGAGGATTGCACCAAGACTCCATACATCGCTAGCTGGCCCAACATCTCCGCGACTTCCAGCAGCTTGCTCCGGCGACATATAGCACGGCGTACCAAGAATTGCTCCTGTGTGTGTCATTGTCTGATTTCCTTCGAGCCGTTTGGCTAAACCAAAATCAGATACATGTGGCTTACCCACCAAATCGATCAGAATATTCGATGGTTTCAGATCGCGGTGAAGAACTCCCTTAGAATGTGCTGCCTGAACAGCTTCAGCCACACGAAGCAAAATCTGTGCACCCTCTCTTGGAGGAATTGGGCCGGCTTGTAATCGTTTCGACAGCGTTGTTCCTTCGATATATCGCATCGAGTAAAACGGGTGGCCATTGTATTCACCAACTTCAAAGATGGATACGATTCCAGGATGATCGAGTTGGGCAGCTGCCTCAGCCTCACTGCGAAATCTCGTGAGATCTGCTGGACTTGCGAGGTCACGACGCAAGAGCATTTTCACGGCAACGACTCTCTGAAGGCTTTTTTGCACCGCCCGATAGACAATACCCATGCCTCCACGGCCTATCTCTTCGAGAAGCTCATACTCTCCAAATTGAGCTGGTAGCGAAGAGACGCCTGGTACAAACCCATCTCCTATGAATGGCCTCATGTCTTTCTCATCTGTACCACTCTTCCCGTCATCGCTGCGCATGATGATCGTAGATTCCATTGCCACAGCATCAGTGACAGATACCGTTGCAAATAATTCTCGGAGCTGTCCTGCTAAATCAGCATTTTGAAGACAGAGTTTCTCAAGCCGTTTATGTGCTTGATCGACTGGCCCTGTTGTTAAGTCTTCCAGCAGAACTGCCAATCGCTCTTCTGCTTCTGAGGAGAGCTCTTCTTCAATTGGATTATTTTTATCTGTTATTGGCACGGCACTTTAGAACTACGAAGGAATATTATTTTCACATTACCAAGGGATACTAGGCATGCCATACATGATTGACGACATTTGGTATCCAAAGTCAGTTTGCATCATCGAGTAAAACTCTAAGTCGTCGCATCGCTCTCATATATCTCATACCTGCCGCTGGCTTTGTCAGCCCAAGAACCTCTGCTACATCTCCAGTTGATAAGTGCTCAAAGTGCCGCAGCAGGACAATCTGACGATCTGTCTCCTCGAGCTTCTCTACGGCTTCAGCAAAACGACGCTCAAGCTCACGCCATGTCGCAACCGCAGCTGGGGTAAGTTCTGTATCTGCGATCTTCTGCGCAAGATTGCTTTGCGAGTGATCTGCATCGACCGGTGAATCCAGCGACACTTCCTTATCGAGGCTACGGGTACCCGCAACTCTGTGTCGTCGATGAGCATCAATGACTCGATCACGAGCCATATGCCGAAGCCATAATTGAAATGGCATTGTTGGGTTGGTCAAATAGTCGCCCAATCTTCGATTTGCTTCAACAAGAACATCTTGAACAATGTCACTCGCATCAACGCGTTTTCGAACAACCCGATCGAGACGCTGATCGATCATTCTGCGGATCGCAGCTCTGTGTCTCTGGAGGAGTCCGTTCACTGCTGCGGTGTCCCCCTGACGAACGCGATCAAGGAGAATCAACGTCTGCGGAGGAGGGTCCGGCGGTTCTACTGCATCACGGGAAGTGGTCATTTGGTATTTCAAAGGAAATGTTGTGTCTCTCTATCGTAACAACGTGCCAGCATAATCGGGAAAATCGATCAAAAAATGCGGATTACAGCAGTCAGGACGAGACTACGGGCCCGTGTTCTCAAAGTCTTTATGTTTGTTCTTAGCTAGTTTTTGACCGGCCTACAAACGTGATCCATAATCGTTTGCGGTCATAGGATAGACCGCTGTCCGCCGCTCTAAATGCCGGCTAGAAAATGGATTGCCTGTGCGTGCCACCACCCCTCTCCACATAATGACCACAACCTCTGATAGAGGTCATCGTTGGCGGGTTTTTCTATTGAAGGCCATACTGGTCATTCTAGTGGGCGGGATTTTTGCCAGTCAGCCAACCAATTTTATCAATGCAAGTGAAATTGCTGTTGATGATTTAGCTATTCGATCAACAAAGCTTGAGGCTGCTGGTCAATGGCCGGAGTTAGTGAGTCTTTGTGAGACAGCTGCTCGCAAAGGTGAACTGTCAATTGAACTTTATCAGCGATACGATCTGGCAAAGATTCATTGTGACCTTGACCGTCGCTCTGCTGAGAAAGCCTATCAAGAAGCTCTTCGAAACATTACAGAAGGTGAAGCACGGCAACTTTTTGTAGAATGTCTCGGACGTATAAACTCTCATCACGTTACCAACCCAGACTTTCATAAACTTATCAGTCGCGGTTGTTTAGCCCTCGAAGTTGCAATTAGTGATCCTGGTTTTCAGTCCATTCATGCACGTCAGGCAACACCAGATCGCATCGCATTTTTCCAACGACACATACATCACATTCTTGAAGGTCGAAGCATTACAACTCTAGCTGATGCTGAGACTGTTACAATTTGGATTGTACGGGCCGCCCAGTCTGTAGTTGGTGTCCCCCCAGCTGTTTCTTTCCTTGAGATGGCTGCCGCGTCTGTTGGTGGACTTGATGAGTATTCTGCATTCTTGACAACAGGCCAGCTCAATGATCTTTACGCTCAGATCGAGGGTAACTTTGTTGGTCTCGGTGTCGAATTAAGAAGCGCCGAAGATGGGTTGTTGGTAGTGCATGTCATTTCCGGCAGCCCCGCCGAACGCTCAGGACTCAAAGCAGGTGATCACTTGATTGGCATCGCCGGAAAACCGATTGCTGGTATGCATGTTGATGCAGCTGCACAATTACTCCAAGGACCCGAAGGATCCCGCGTAACGCTTGCTGTCCTACGAGGAGCTGGACCAGCACGAGCTATGTCGGTACGGCGTGAGCACGTTGAAGTTCCAAGCATAGAAGATGTTAAATTGCTTGATCAAGTAAATGGGATTGGCTATCTACACCTCACATCATTTCAGAAGAAAACTGCTTCTGACCTTGATACTGCAATGCGTCAACTTGATGCCTCCGGAATGCGATCTCTCATTATTGATCTGCGAGGGAATCCCG
>JBDOMQ010000238.1:0-4417 GCA_039831725.1 Pirellulales bacterium | reverse complement strand
AGATTTCTGTCCACACGTTTTCTGATCTGGGCACTCCAGTTGAGTCAGTTCCACTGGATGTAGTGCATGTTTTCAGACCGCTTCAAGCATTGCCTGATCAACACGAACTGAAGCTTCCAGAAATCGAGAATCTTGTTGATCGTTCTGTTGTAGGTGTACCACTCTATGGTTCGTGGCTCGTAAAAGAAGCCGAACAAATAGGTGATCGTCAGGTGCTCTATGCTCAGCACACAAGTGGCACAGTTCATCGAATGGTGAGCACAAAGCCAGTTCAGGAAGCTGATTGGTCGGCATTTGGATTTGCCAGCGTGAGCAACCTTGAGAGCCAGGTGCTCGATCGAACCGCTCGTGATAGCCAGGATTCTCAGGTTCCGGCGGTTGAGCAAATCCAGAGTTTGGTTAGTGACGCGATTCTCGATCAGTTCAGTCTCGTTCGCGACTCTTCTGGTCAGGTGCAGCGACGACTGCTGTTTGCGACACTTGGTGGTTTGCCAAATGCTCATTCTTAAAGGGAATAAATAGTAACCATAGGCCCTTGCTTAATGGTAAGGCTCTATGGGAACCAGAACTTTATTGTTTCTGAAAATGGTCAAGTTCATCTGACGGTAGCCATCGGGATGCGAGGTCGACTGAGACTTGATCAGCATTTACATTGCTTTCATTGTCAGCAAGGTGATTGGAACGAGCATGTTGAACATCTCGCCGAGTGCCAACTGTACTGGCAATCGCCGCCAAGGTTTTTTTATCAGGTTCAGAGGTTCGAGTGAGTCTTCCAGCGAGCGTGGCGACAGCATGTGGGTTCGCTAGAGCTGCATCGGAGAGGCTAGCCATAAAAAGACAGATTTCATGAAGATTGGCTGCAGCCGATCGAGCAATGAGAGGCTGGAGTGTGCGGGTTACGATCTCAAGGCCAATTCCGTCCATGTCCAGAAAAGCATCGACCTGAATTGCTTGACGTAGTCTCCCGTCAACAGTGGGTTCAGCTTCACGATACCGAACCATGAGGACGCATCCACCCGTTAGGTTTTTTGGTGAGAGGGGACCTGTGTAGGCACCCTTTCCATGAAAGACAAGCATGCCTCCATTTTGTCTTCGTTCACGGTAGGCAAGTCGTAATTGACCGACAGTGCCATAGCCATCAGAGAACTGCCATTGTTCAGGTCCAGTCGGATCGAGAGACAGTCTGCTAATCCCCAGCAATCTCCAGATATCCACAATCGCTTCTGGTTTGTCGAGAGAGAAAGCCAGAAGATTGCCGTCACACGCAAAAAGTTCCACAGGAAGCCTGCGGTAGAGCGTTGTTGACTGAAGTGATTTTTTAATTGCCAGTTGGTCTGATTCTGCCATTTGTTGGAGCGGCAGTGCCTCTTCCGCTCGACGTCGTGCATGCCGACTTGAACTTCCCCAATCGGTTCCAATCACAGTGAATTTGTTCTGCGATGAATGAACTGGCTCTTGAGACGCAGCACGACAGACTGTGCTATTCATCCAGAGAACACATACCAAAATGAAAAGATAAGAAGCGATCGTTGGCGTTGTTGCCATGACGACGCTGCTACGCAGCGTTTTCCGCATAAGTTGCCCCCTAACAAAACCCCTGAGATGTCATCTGACCAGTTGCGCTGATCTCTGAACTACTCATTTCTCGGATGTTTCATGCCATGTGGGCCAATGAAAATTCGGAACAATTTGGCATTCTTGCGCATTCTGCGTCATTTGCCTGGACGATGAGGTCTTGGCCCAGATGGTCCCCATCTCTATGCTCTCGCCTCACTTATTTAATGAGATTTTTGAATTCGAGAGCTCAGCATTTCTGGAAGGTAGCCGCACTCTTTTTCTATGCCGGATCACCCTGAAGATACTTCCGTTACGCAAGGAGGAACGAAACGTTCCTCTGAAAAAATGAGTCGTTTGCGGCTGAAGCAAGAGAAAACTACCGGCTATGGGAAAAGCCTGCTGAGTCGACTCATGGTTGCTTGGGCAGAGCAGTGTCTCGCACGGCCCTGGCTTATTCTTGCCGTTGCCGTGCTAACGGCTGGGGCCGCAGGAGTATGGACCTCCCAATCCTTGGGATACAAGGTCAGTCGCGTGGATCTTCTTGATCCTGATAGTGAGTACAACAAGTTGTGGATCGATTACATCCATGAATTTGGTGAAGAAGATGATGCTGTTGTGGTGGTTGAGGGCTCGAATCGGGCCGCAACTGTGGCTGCTCTGGAAGATCTTTCACAGCAACTCTCTCAGAAGAGTGACCTCTTTTATTCAATTCTCCATGAAGTTGATCTCACTCAAATTCGTGCTAAAGGGCTTCACTACGTTTCTCCAAATGACTTGGTTTCAATCGATCGTTTTATAAGTCGAACTGAACCAGTTCTGGCTGGAGGTTGGAGCCAGCTGAAGGTCGGCACAATGGTTGGTGGTCTGGCAGCAACTGTCGTTTCCGGACAACAGACCGAGATGCAACATGATGAACCACCGATTCAGACTCTTGAGCGATACAGTGAAAGCCTACTGACAAGCTTAGAAGCAGCTGAAAGAGGACGGCTTCATGAGTCCTCGCCCGAGGACTATGTCTCGCCTTGGCCAAGCATGCCGGGCAGCCTTTCAACGCTGCGAGATCTATCAAGTCAGTACCTTTTAGCAAAAGAGGGAACACTTGGTTTCGTCTTACTGCGTTTGGCCAAGGAGGAGAAAGGTTTTTCTGGTGCTTCGTTAGCAACGGATACCTTACGAAAAGAAATCGATGTTGTTTCACAACGACACGTTGATGCAACCATCGGACTTACTGGGCTACCAGTGATGGAAGACGATGAAATGCGTTCAAGCCAACAGTCAATGGTGTGGGCAAGTGGGTTGTCTCTTGCGGCTGTGGCGATTGTTATTGTGGCAGGTTTTGGAGGCATTCGGCACGCGCTGATGGCCAACGGTGTCCTCATGATCGGTATGGCATGGGCTTTTGCGTGGGCTACAGGAAGTGTTGGTCATCTGAATATTCTGAGCGTTACGTTCGCTGTCACCATGATTGGTGTGGGGATTGATTATGGCACCTACTACATAGGTCGGTACCTGGCGATGCGTCGTGAGGGCTGGGACTGTGAGTCTGCCATTATTGAAACGAGCAGTTCTGTTGGCCCGAGTATTCTTACTGGTGCCATCACGACATCAATTGCGTTTTTCTCGGCCGCTTTAACCAGCTTTGTGGGTGTTGCTGAATTAGGACTGATTGCGGGCGGTGGTATTCTATTGTGCTGTGCTGCTGAACTTATGGTGTTGCCGGCAGTTATCGCGATTATTGACCGAAGTCGTTTTGGTCGAAAAATTCCTGAACCTGTTCCCGTGCACAGTTGGTTGAGACCTTTCGCTCAACACCCTCGTATGGTGTTGTTGGCAGCAGTAGCCGGAACACTTGCATTAAGTTCAGGGATGCATGACCTTCGCTACGATCATAATCTTCTCAATCTTCAGCCCGATGGCCTCGAGAGCGTTGAAGTTGAAAAGAAACTTCTTGAGGAGTGTGATCAGAGTGTCTGGTATGCCTTGTCAATTGCCGATTCTCGTGAAGAGTTGCTCGCACGAAAAGAAAAACTCGCAAATTTAACAACCGTTGAACGCGTAGATGAAATTGCGTCTCTTCTTTCAGGAGATGAGGAAGTCAAGACGCCTCTCATTACTCAGATAGGCAGGCGGCTGGAGCAATTGCCAGAACGGCCTCCACAGATTCCACTTGACCGCCTTGATGCACTAGGCGAATCACTTGGATGGGCTCAGGCAGAGGCAGCACGACGGCCAGGTGGCATGAGAGCTGCTTGGCATCTGGAACGTGCCCGCGACTGTCTCAGACGAATGAGGCCTGAAGAATGTTATCAGGCATTGGCTATGTTTCAGCAACGCGCTGCCGGAGAACTTCTGAGTCGGCTCCATGCACTTGCTGCCGTATCAGACCCAGTTGCTCCATCCCTCGATGATTTGCCGGCAAGTCTTGTTGATCGATTTGTTGGATCGAGCGGTAAGCATCTGCTCAAGATTTATGGACGGGGAGATATCTGGAATTTTGATGCCCTCAAAAAGTTCGTGAGTGATGTGCGGAGTGTTGATCCAAAAGCGACAGGCAATCCCCTTCAAGCATACGAGGCATCACTCGAAATGAAGCGCAGTTATGAGCAGGCTGCGCTCTATTCGCTGATTGTGATTATTGCAGTCCTTTGGCTCGATTTCCGGAGTCTCACGCACTCTCTATTAGCCGCCTTGCCGCTTGCAGCAGGCATGGCGTTAACCCTTGGGCTTATGGGTCTGCTTGGGATTGATCTTAACCCAGCAAACCTGATTGGTATCCCACTTATTCTTGGAATCGCTGTCGATTATGGCGTTCATATTGTCCACGATGCCCTGGAACGGCCCGGAAAATATCGTATTAGTG
>JBDOMQ010000427.1:0-4442 GCA_039831725.1 Pirellulales bacterium | reverse complement strand
GACGGTTTTGTTAGTCTGATGTCATCTCTAACGTGATGGACTCCATTCCAGGATAAACATCAATTTCGATCCCGGACAGTTCTGGGCTGGCATACTGGGCTGGTGTTATGAGTGTGAAATCTTGGATTCCTTCGTCTGCATCATTTGCGTCATCTGCATTATTTAATAGAGGTTCGTCGCTCTCTTTTGTGATTGACACCTTGTTGAGCCCAACGTGAGCACCATCGCCTTGACTTCGTGTTGTGAGGTGAAACGTTCCACCTTTATCAGTGATACCAACAGCGGGTCTCTCATTAGCTTCTGGGTGGAAGAGAACAGCTGCGCCTTCGAGCGGCTTTCCGTCAAGCAAAACTGTGCCTTTAACTGGCACAATGTTTGGTGATTTGTTGCAACCAGTGGTTGGGCAAATGATCAAAACCACTACAACAAGCATGCCGGATAGGATCTGTGTGGAACACTTCCTCGGTGTAACTGTTGGTCGGCAGAGCCACGGTTTGTTTGCGAACAGGCGATATTTCATCCGTTTAGCCTTAAGGCAAAGAAACTACGTTGGCGTCACTCATTCCGCCAAGGTATTGGTATGACCAGTGTTCTATATTTTCAGACAGGAAGTGGACGGAGCCATCACCAAAACAAAACTGGACACCACCAGGATGCCGTGACTTGAAAGCGAACTCGGTGCTCCAGTTGCCCCACCAGCGGCAGGCGCCATTTGATTGATCTGGTGTGCAACTGTCATAATTCATTGGATAGACAGTGCTAATCATTCCCTGAGTGCAGCTGGAATGGGCCCAGCCTCTCATAATATGGAATGTACAGTCACTGCGAACCTCTCCCATGAAAATGGTATTTGAGAGTCCATCCTTTACATCGCGGAAGGTACTTTGGTACCCACGGCCATAGCGGGTGAACGGCCCTGCTGGAGTCCAGTCACTTGAGCTGAGTTTGTAGGTGTCCCATGCCGCCCGTTCAGGGCATTGGCCCTTTGGGTTATTTCCTGTTCGGGTAGGACCCTTTGAGGCGGCGTAACTAAACGTTGCGAGGTTACCAATGCCAATGCCATTAATTGCCTCACGATTCATAAGTGGGGAGTCATCTGATGGGCAGCGAAAAGTTGAAATAATAGTGCCTGCTATGTAAGGCGAACCAGTCACTGGTGGTGAACTAAATTGTTGATAGGCAATGGTTTGACTACGATCAAACTGATCGTATACAGCACTTAATTCTATGTAGGGGAGTATGTAGAAAAGAAGTGAGCCGCGATTTTTAGACCACGCAGTTGTCTTGCTAGGACTATTTGTCCACCAGATTCCACCCGGTGGAAATTTGTTCTGAGTGTCGTGGTGCAGATGAAGGCCTGTGCCAAGTTGCTTCAAGTTGTTGGTGCACGATGATCGCCGGGCTGCTTCCCGTGCGTTTTGCACTGCGGGAAGAAGGAGTGCAACCAGCACACCAATAATTGCAATCACAACAAGCAATTCAATGAGGGTAAAGCCATCATAACGAGCAGCCTTCGATGGATAAATTTTAAGCATAGTATCTCTCCGAACGTACGCGTATTGAATTTCCATCCCGCCAATACCATTGGTATACCGTCTCCTTGTATCGAAGTAAAACTCAGAAAGACAGATTCGTGAAGGTGGGCGGATAGGGAGTAGTGCCATGGTCTGCACTATATCGATATATTTCCGAAGATTACTTGCAAAAATAAGCCAAAGTTTTGAAGGAGCCAGAGCTAGCTCATTGACATTCGGGAATAAAGGATCCCGGCTATAACGGCAAGAATTCCAGCAATGACATAGATTGTCTGTAGACTTGGAAGGGAACTTCGCGCGAGCAGAAGGAGCATTGGCATCGAAAAACCTTTGTCTTGAAAATGAAGGAATTGAAGTGAGCCATGAGGGGCTTGAGCTCTGTATTAAACCTGTAGGAAGGTAAGCAGGTGCCCCTCAACCAGCTTAACCAATAGTGTGAAGGAAAGGCAGAATTCTGGAAAGGGCTTTGTCAATGCCGTGGATGCAATGGTACGAGAGTCTCCAAAAACCTGTATGGACACCCGACCCAGGGACCATCAGCGTTATTTGGCAAATACTCTATCCGATTATCGTATTCAGTTTTAGTTATGTTTTTCTCAGAGCAATTCGAGGAAAGATTCCTTGGAGTGTCGCTCTCCCCTTTGCGATCAACCTTGTTGCGAATTTGTCATTCACGCCCCTTCTGTTCGGGGCACGAAGCCTGATTCTTGCTTCTGTTGATATCGTTGTTGTCTTGGCGACACTTATCTGGGGAATGGCTGTGATTTGGCGGTTTCACCGGTGGGCTGCCATTTTGCAGCTGCCCTATCTAATTTGGGTTGTCATTGCGACGAGTTTGCAACTTACAATCACGCAAATGAATTTGATCTCACACTAAGCTTCTGGGGGCGGTATCTATGAATGTTGCTGGTCTTTTCACAATGCTCGCGGCACTGTATTCGGCCCAAGTTGTCGCTTCTTTAGACCAGAGCGTATTGATTGATTTCCGCAACAAGGACGTCGCGTCTCAATGGAACGCCGTAAATGATGGTGTGATGGGCGGTCGGTCTGTCGGTAAATTACGGACAGCCGATAACGGGGCGATCACCTTTTTTGGCAGGTTATCACTTGAAAATAATGGTGGATTTACATCCATTCGATCAGGCCGAATGAATATTGAGATGCAGGCGGAAGATGGTTTTCGTGTGCGACTCAAGGGTGATGGGAGAACCTACATATTCAATCTATATCCAAAAACACGAAGAATGGCGTTTTCATATCGTGCATCGTTACCAACGGTTGCTGGTGAGTGGATGGAAGTAGGTATTCCACTAAAAGAGTTCACACCGACTTCTTTTGGACGACAAGTTAAAAACAAAGGTCCACTACCCCCTGATCAAATTGGTGGAATTGGTTTTATGTTGAGTGATAAACAGCCTGGTGTATTTGAGCTCGAAATCGAATGGGTTAAAATCGAACAGTTATCCGACGGTGGCGGTACACAGTGAAGTTGATGGTGTCACTTTAAAGATAGAGTGCCCCAGTGGCTCCAACAGAAACGCCAACTACTAATGCGAAAAGCAGGCGGCTACGATCCGCTTTAAATGGATTTAATTGGTACCCGAATGCCGCAGTGAGAAACCCTGCTCCAAGACTGAGGAGTGATCGTGCCTGAGCCTGCTGGCTTGGTGGCATGCAGGTAATAACAGGTGCTGACAGCGTGAGAAAAAAAGTTGCGATGGGTATGATAGCAACCAGGGCTATGGCAGCAGCCTGACGTGTTGTGGTTGTGTGTGGCCCCGGTGTCCACCGCAGGATTACACCAAGTGCTAAAGCAAGGACAAGGGCAAGAACAGGAGCCGGTAGTCTGTTTGCAAGGTAGTCCTGAATAGAAAGGTTCTCGGTTGAAAGAGGCACAATGCTCAAAGCTGCTACGGTAGGAAGAACCCACGCAGTGGCAATACGACTGCGCCATGGAATGTGAAATGTCTCTGCAAACCAGAGAAGGCCAATGGCGACCGTAGTATCAAGAACAAATTGGTATGGCGGGGTCCCTGCCCCGTTGACCCAGTCAGTGAGGGGCCTCACATAATCTCCAATTGGGTCACCGTGTGGAACGTCCACAAAAAAACCAGCAAAAACGCGAAGCCCAAATGCCGTGAAAGGAATCAAGCCAGTCAAGGCCTTAAGGGTCGGTGGAAACGGCTTCAGAGGAATGATCCAAATAGCTGTCCATATCAAAGTGAAACAAACAAGATGGATAGTTTCCATGTGACCTCTAATGGCGGTGTCGTAACTGTGGTCGCTGATGATACATCTGAAACTCCATAGCCGATTTTGAACGGGGGTCTAGAATTGAGGGTCGAAGTTGTTCAAGGATTATTCTATGTCTGAAGCAGAATGGCATCTCGTCCGAGCTGGTCGGCCCCAGTTGATAGGCTCACATCGCAGAATGACTGGTGACGCGTTCCAGTTTTTACCGCTTTTCCGTACGCATCGCGAAGCAGCCCATTATTGTCGACAGTCGGGTTTGTGGTGTCAAAATATTCGCCCTCGGCATAACACATTTTCAACCAAGAAAAACACAAGTCATGATGATGGTCTGAGTATTCTCCTAGCCCAGGCTGCCGCCGAGGGTGTGACGGTTGTTGGAATTTTTGTTGGGTTTAATAACTCACATGAAAGTCGTTGGGAATATCTTCGATCACCTTCGGAAGGCGTGCCGTCGCCGCTTCGTCTTTCGGCGTTCGAACTTCTTCCGGAAGAAGACGGGCCACTCGATGGTGGATGATATGATTTTGTGGGCATTCTGTCCTACGACCAAAACCATGCGAGAAAGGCGTAGACCAGTCGACCTGGGCCGAGAAGCACAAAAGGGATGGTCAAACCCAAAATGCACCAGAAAATTAAAAGACGTCCCCCACGTAC
>JBDOMQ010000356.1:0-23984 GCA_039831725.1 Pirellulales bacterium | reverse complement strand
TCTACGAGAAGTCCATGACGGTGCGCGGTGTCGAGTGGATCTTTATGCGGGATCGCTTTGGGCAGATCTTCAGGGAGATGCAGAAAAAGCGTGCCACCTTCCGTAATATTGAGAAGTTGCATGCCGCAACCAATCGCAAGGACGGGTAGGTGTCTGGCACAGACGTGCTTGGCCAACATACGATCAAAGTCCTCACGTCTTTGGTCCATAGGACGGACTGCAGGGTGCGGCATGTAGCCATCTCGTTGAGGGTCAAGATCTGCACCACCAATGAGGACGACTCCGTCCAGCGTGTCAAGCAATCTTACGAGGTCGTCTTCTTCATCAAGAGGGGGCAAGACAAGAGGAATGCCTCCGGATTGAATGATGTTTTCGTAATAGCCCGCTGCTATGAATGAAAGCGAAGCATGCTCCTTGCAATTAGAGCGAAAGTCCATATTGATTCCGATAACCGGTTTGGCTGCCATGAAAGTTCCTTCTTCGAGCAACACTATTGCGTGTTCGCGCCACTCATCCTTGAGCGACAAGTCCAAACATTGCGGATGTGAAGATAGCGCTCAAAAAAAACAAGACAAGCATATTTTTGATTTTGTGGTCGACGGTAGATTGAACCACAAGATGATGTGCTAGCACTTTGCGTGATAGCACATGGGGTCGTCTGGCACGGAATTTGCGCAACGAGAGCAAGATATGTCACCAGCTCTTTTCATCAGCCAGATAACCAGACTGCATCAGAAAAACTCCTGAACCATGTTCGTTGACGCTTAGCTAGTTGGCGAGTTCGTTGTTTCGTTTTTGTGATGGCCTCCTGTTTCGTAATCTCACCTCGGATGAATGCAAGAGATTCTCTGTATCCAGCAGCTTGTGCTGCCGTTGTGCCGATGCCGCGTTGCTGTTCAGCAGCTTCAGTTTCTTCCACAATGCCAGACTCGAACATTGTTTCTACTCGCTCGTGTATGCGGCGGTTAAGTATTTTTCGTGGTTGATCGATGACGAGTATGGGGCACGGAAAAAGTCGCTTTTCAGAATTGCTTGCCCGATCCCATGATCGCGAGTGGTCTACCCCAGATGCCTGGATGATCTCAAGTGATCGAATAAGGCGTTTTGTGTCGTTGGGGTGAATGGTGGCGGCTACGTCAGGACGAAGTCGTCTGAGTTTCTCGTAGAACGCCTTAGGACCACGCTGTTCTATCTCATGGATCAGTCTGGTTCGGAAATCGACATCCATTGCAGGGGCTTCGTCGAGCCCATCTCGTAGGCATCTCAGATACAGTGGAGTGCCGCCGACAAAGAGTATACGTCGACCACGAGCGCGACAGTCCTGAATGACGTGGGCTGCCGCGAGAAGCCAATCGGATGCTGTAAAAAGTGATGCCGGATCTACAAGATCGAGGAGATGGTGAGTGACTTGGGCTTGTTCTTCTAGAGTTGGTTTGGCTGCACCAATATTGAGTCCTTTATACACGGCGACTGAATCAGCACTGAGGATGTCAGCGTTAAGTCGCCGTGCAATACGAATGCCCATTGCAGTCTTGCCAGATGCGGTTGGGCCTGTGAGGATTATGCAATCACTTGCTAATTCAGGCTTTGAAGCTGACATTGGTTCTTTGGTGTCGTAAGTCTCTATCGCATGGTACAGTTGTTCGTATCAGTATGCGGTAAAAGTGTCTTTTGGAGAAGCAGGAGCGATGGAAGCAGA
Source organism: Pirellulales bacterium (assembly GCA_039831725.1). Classification (GTDB taxonomy): domain Bacteria; phylum Planctomycetota; class Planctomycetia; order Pirellulales; family UBA1268; genus UBA1268. Next base: position 22,285 of record JBDOMQ010000356.1, on the reverse strand, counting down.
CAGCCCGAAGCAGGCATCCGAACAATCTGTCGGAACAGTACTCGGGCAGCTTGAGGAGGTTATCGCGAGTCGAAAAACATCGGCCGCAGACCGATCGTATACCAGTAAACTGTTTACCGGAGGCGTTGAGAAAATAGGGGCTAAGGTCAATGAAGAGGCCAATGAGTTTGTCGAAGCGGCGGCGAATGAATCGGACGAAAGGGTCGTTTCGGAAGCAGCAGACCTGTTTTATCACGCTATTGTGCTGTTGGCTCATCGTGATCTGACACTGAGTCAAGTAGAAAGCACACTTGCTGGGCGTTTCGGGGTGTCGGGGCTAGAAGAGAAAGCATCAAGAAAATAGTCGTTGGAAGGCTGTGGATATTTAAACGAGGTCAACCTAAGTAGAGAGATAATGAAGAAATCGAGATCAGGAGCGACGGAACGTATGCTCCGCATAGGTATTCCAAGTAAGGGACGGTTGTCAGAAGTAGTGGCTGATCTGCTTCATGATGCAGGGCTTGCTTTTCGGCGTATTTCCCGTTCATTGTTTGCTCGTTGCCGTGATGTCCCAGTCGAAATTGTTTTTTTACGGACTGATGATATTCCAATTTTGACAGCAGAGGGTGCAATCGATCTCGGTATCACTGGTGCGGACCTCGTAGCAGAGGGACGGGTCGATCTTATTGAGAGGCTTTCGCTTGGAGTAGGGGGTTGCAGGCTAGCCCTTTGTGTGCCGGATGATGCAGAGATCACGTCACCAGAAAGTCTACAGGGACGAAGAGTGGCCACGAGTTTTCCAAAGATAACTCAGGATTGGTTAGCTCAGCATGGCGTCGAGGTTCATTTAGTTGAGCTTTCAGGTAGCGTTGAGATTATGGTGTCTCTGGGTGTTGCCGATGCGGTTGTTGATCTTGTTGAGACGGGGAGTACTCTCGCGGCAAATCGCCTTCGAGTGCTCGAAGAGATTGGTTGCTATGAAACGGTACTTGTTCAAAATAAAAGTGTTACTGACACCGACATGGCTGACCGAGTTGTTCGCCGTCTTCAGGGAGTCGTCATAGCCCGAACATGGACATTATTGGAATATAACGTTCCACGCAATCGGCTGGCTGAGGCGGAGGACATCACCCCGGGGTTTAATTCACCGACGGTCAGTGCACTTGAAGAGAATAGCTGGTGCTCCGTTCGGGCGATGGTGCGTCGGAATGAAACTCATAAAATTATGGAGCGTCTGGAATCAATAGGCGCTTCAGCTATTATTGAGACGGACATCTCAAATTGCAGGCTGTAACCATCTGCTAGGAAAAGTTACCAGCTATCGGGCGACCACCCCGGAACGTCGAGATTACTGTAGTTGTTGTGTCAAATATTGCAGCAGTTGCTTTGTCTGCAGTGTTTGGTGACACGGAAGGTTTCAGGATGACGAAGTCAGCAGGTCGTCCAGTGGCAATGCGTCCTGTTCTGTGCTCGAAACCAAGTGCCCACGCTCCATTGGAAGTGATCATAAGTAGAGCTTCTTGTGGTGTAGCCAAACCAGCATCGATGAGGCAGGTTGCCTCTGCGCGAATCGAAAGATCAGGATTGGAGCCGCGGCCATCAGTCCCAAGACAGACTCGGGCTCCTGATTTTTTGAATTCTGCAAGAGGTGGCAGTTTTCCAGACAAGGCTCGTGTGGTGCGGGGGCAAACTACTAGAGCAAGAGTGTGTCGATTACGCTTGAGTCGTGCCATTGCCTGTGGGTTGTCGACCAGGTACGTGCCATGAATAATCAGTCCACGAGTACTTTTTGCTAATAAAGAGATCCAATCGGCGGTTGAGGCTAACTTGGGTGGGCGTGCAGGCCAAATACCGAGATCATGGAACAGCTTTTGAAAAGGACCTGTTTGTTCGTTGAGGAACTCTTCCTCAAACTTTGACTCGGCTAAATGCATCGCAAGGGGGGGCATACAGATATCGCCCCCATGGCTTCTTTTATAGGACCCAAGATTGCTTTTTGCTGCTGTAAGTGCTGCCTGGCCAATATGCCACTGCGTAGAGTATGGTGCGTGAGGTGAAAGTCCGACGGCAATACCAGCACGAGCCAGTCGTTGAACCTCTCTGAAGCTAGAATCTACGCGTGGTGGTAATGATTTTATGGTCGACGGATCCAGGCCAAGGACTTCTTGAAACACACGAAGACGGAGCCGGCCAGGTAGTTGATTGTAAGCGATGTGGCTAGTGGCAATCTCACCTAGAGCAACTACTCCACATGCAGCAGATTCACGATAACCAGACACAACTGCGGTTGAAATTTTCTTATGAGCTTCCGTTGAGGGCAAATGGTGCTCACGCTTCCACGAAACGACTTCGTGAATCCATTCGTGAAGCCCACCCTTGGTATCAAAAGGTTTCTGGCACGAAGAGAACTCAAGGTGCGTGTGAGCATTGACAAAACCAGGTGTAATGATGGCATTGCCCTGATCAATTACGTGAAGATTGTTTTCAGTGCGAGGTGGCCACACCCCAAAGCCTGTCACAAGGCCTCTTTCAACACGAAGCCATGCGTTTTCGAGAGGGCGACACGCAACTGGTAACAGCCATTTCGATCGAACGATAAATGACCGGTGCTGTTGGCCCGGATTCAGCATACGAGTTGCTCTTGTGTTACGTTGCTGAAGCCAAGACAGGCAGGTCAATGCTTACCGTTGACTGAGGGCCTGTTTCCAACACGTGGTCGGATCTGTCATCTACAAGTTCGTAGAACACGTTGCGGCGTCTTGGCTCCCAGCCAAGTTCTGAGATTGCAGAACGCATTTGATCAAGGGTGAGGTGGTGAACAGTGCCTGCTGCGCTCACCACGTTTTCTTCCAGCATCAGGCTACCCATATCATTTGCACCAAAAAGGAGTGCAAGTTGGCCAATGTCTCTGCCTTGGGTCACCCAGCTCGACTGAATGTTCGGGATGTTGTCCAAATAGAGCCGGGCAACGGCTTGGGTTTTTAAATATTCAAAAGAACCAGTCGGGGAAATGTGGGCCATCTCTGTATTGTCTGGTTGAAACGACCAGCAAATAAAAGCGGTGAACCCTCCGGTCTCATCTTGTAGTTCTCGTAAACGGTCGAGGTGTTCTATTCTTTCGGCTAGAGTTTCAATGTGCCCGTACATCATCGTCGCTGTGCTTCGTCCACCAAGACTGTGCCATTTTCTATTTACATCTAGCCAGTCATCCGACATAACTTTTCCACGAGTCATTGCTTTTCGCACACGGTCTACAAGTATTTCGCCACCGCCGCCGGGAAGTGATCCAAGCCCTGCAGCCGCTAGTCGTTCAAGGATTTCCAGAAGAGGTAGTTTTGTCACCTTCGTGAGGTGGAAAAGTTCAGGTGGGGAAAAACCGTGAATGTTTACTTCAGGATACTGCGACTTGATATCACGAAGGAGTTCTTCATACCATTCGAGCGGTAACGTGGGGTGCATTCCTCCCTGAAGAAGAATCTGATCTCCCCCGATCGCAACCGTCTCCTCGATTTTCCGGAGAAGAATATTCCTGTCGAGAACGTATCCTTCAGGGTCCTTAGGTCCCCGGTAGAAGGCACAGAAATCACACACTGCTGTACAGATATTTGTGTAATTGATGTTTCTATCAATGTTGTATGTTCGGTAGGGCTCTGGGTGGAGTTTTGTTGTCACAGCGTTCGCTGCATTACCAATTGAAGCCAAACAGTTGGACTCAAGTAGCTGAAGTGCATCGGCACGCGATAGCCGATTGCCATCCATAACTGAGTCGAGGATTTTCTGGATCGATTTTTCAGTCACTGAGCACCGGTGGAAAAGTGTTTTGAATGTTGAAATGCAGCATCGAAATTACGGTTAGATGGAGCAAGGCCGAGTTCCATGGCGTATTCGTGGAACAGTTGCAAGCCTCGTCGTTCATCGTATCCGAGATTGTAATGCAGGTTGTCGCTGAGGTAGTCCAGGCACTGAGGTACAGATAGTCCGTGAGAGGCGGCTTCGATAGCTGCTATCGTTGCTAAATTAGCGAGGCCGTTGTCACGGGCTGCACTAAGTCGTCTGCCCAGCCGATTGAAGTCAACGGAGGTGCGTGCTGCCCAAACAGCAAAAACAAATGGAAGCCCTGTCCACTGATGCCACTCATCACCGAGATCCCAAACCGTTTGGAAACCACCACTCGTTGGGCCAATTGCACGGTCACCAATTAGAAGCACCGCATCGGCATCAGTTGACTCGATGTTTTTCCCGATTGGTAGCATTTCGAGTTTTGGATAAATACCAAAACGTTTTGCTAATAAAATTCGGCAGAGTGCCACGCTTGTTCTCGAACCTTCGTCTATTGCAATTCGAGTTGTTTTTTCAGGTCGGGTACGAAAGAAGAGTCGAACACTCATGACTGGTCCGAGGCAGGCTATGCATGCGTCGGAAACTACTTGATATTGACCCCTACTTTGGGGCGACCAGTTGTCCTCGTCCGTGGACGAGTCAGATTGAGGTGAATCGAGTCGTTGAAAAAGTTCAATGGAGGGGATGAGGGCGACATCTAGTTCATTCATAGCCAAGCGATCTGCCAATTTACTCGGAAGATCAAAATCCAGTGAATCGCCGAGCCCATATATAAGCGGACGTGTATTCAAATACTGCACCGCACCAATTCGCTCGTACGGCTTCCTCGGAGCCATTCGACTACTTTGCGGTACCATCGGAGTTTTTCGTGGACGAATCATTTTCTACGAATGGTGAACTAGGAATTTCCTTGATCTAGCTGATATTTCATACTCTAACAATAGACAATTCAGCGAGTGAGACCAGAAACCAACGTAAATGAGCCAGGAAAGGAAGACCTCAAGGGAGCGAGCAGGCCACGATGTTCTCAATACGTCCAGAAAAAAGGCTTAGGGCTCCAACTGTCGAAATGCGCGGATTCCTAGCACTAACGGGAAGAAAGTGGCTAACAGGCCGCCTGCGATGATTATGAGGACACTGGCAACTTGGCCGCCGGGACTTCCGAGGAGCCGACTGGTTGTGTTTCCGTTGAGTTGCCCGATGGTTTGCTGCAAAAGATTGAAATGGTTTGTAAAACCAACGGTGATCACGATAAGAATAATGAACATTGCACTGAGAACGAGGCTTAAAGTCCCCCCAAATCCAGCAGCAATTTTGGCAGGAGACGATTCACGAAAATTTGGCATGCTTGCCCCCATTCCAACAGCAATTCCCGAGAGACCACCGCAGAGAGCAAGGCAGCACGTAAGGTGGACAAGAACGGTGCCCCAAGGCAAGCCAAGCATAGAGTCACTTAAGAGAATTAATCCGAGGCATGGAATGAGGCCACCCACAAATGAAAAAAGAAACTTCGACCATACAATCTGATCTCGATGTATTGGAAGGAGACCGAGAATCCAAAAGCGACGACCTTCAAGGCTTATCGATGGAAAGACAAAGCGAGTTGTGAAAGTAGAAAGAATGAGACCGACGACAGCTAGGTTGAGATGCCCGATAAGAGATGCATAAACGTGTGAATAGTTGAACGAGCGAAGGTTGTAAAAGTAAAGACCTAGGAGGCCAAAAAAGATTACGAATTGAGACCATTGTGTAACATCACGGCGGAAAATTTGGAGATCTTTTACGAGAAGGAGGCGGATAGGATTCCCAACCCGCGAACCTGCACGGGAGAGAAGTTCATCGAGCCAGAAAAGCTGTTTATGCCTTTTGATTGGTACTTCTGCTTGGAGGTTGCTATACCCTTTCCGGTAGGTCCAGCGAGCAACCCAACTCGCCACGAGACTAAGAAGGAGCGCATTGGCGAGGATCAATCCGAGAAACTTCAATGCTTCGAGAGTGCTTTGGTGCGTCAGTTCGCGTGATTCCCCACGGAAAGCCGCATCGAGCAGCCCCGAAGAAAGCCACCAGCTCGGTAGAAATACCTGCTCGGTCATGGCAAGGCGAGATAGCGTTTCCTCGAACCATGCGGCTGTAAGCGCTTGGCTCTGAACCGAGCCAAAAGTTGACCACGAAAGCCAAAAGATCACCATTGCAATACCAGCAAGTGAAATTGATAGGGCATGGAGTCGTAGTCGAGGTAGCCCCGCGACCACTAGCATGCACAGTATGCTTCCGATAGATGCTGGTATCACGACAAATGCAACAATAAACGGTATAAGCATGATGAAGAAGCTCCAAGGAGCATCTCGTACGATGCCATATGCGATGAGCATCGGACTGCCGAGAAGAATGAATCCCCAACTCGAAAACCAGAGCGATTCTGTGAATTTGTGGGCATGAATCGCTTCAGCACGCAGGGGGCACGTTAAGAGAAAAGACGACTCTCCAGACCGGTACAAACCGCCGTACATTAAGATTCCAGTTGAAAAAATCATCATTACCATCAACGCAGAGAAAAAAGTGTTGAATAGCAATGACATTACTTCGGTATGCATAGAGTCAATGAACGTGAATGCGTCGTAGAAAAGGTAGAATACAGCCGCCCAGAAAATAGTACTGAGCGCAAGGACAAGCACGAAACGGAAACGTGACTGGTGGACAATTGTCGTGACAAGGTTCCACGCAAGTGTTCTTCGAAGTTTCCTTGTGAGCTTATTTTCCTGCGGAATATCAAGCAGTTGGTTTTGCATTTCGACAGCTTGTTTCTTTTTCTACGTGTTGTCTGACACTGCTTTGTGATCACCTGTTTCACTTGCTGTGATTTCAAGATACAGGTTTTCAAGGCTTTTAGTTTTTGTGTCCACTTGTTCTCGAAGTTCTGACACAGTTCCGAGAAATTTAAGATTTCCTTGCACCATGACGCCCATGCGGTCAGCCATTTCCTCAGCCATTGCTAGCGTATGAGTTGACATAAATACTGTCATGCCATCCGCAGTTTTCGCTTTTAATAGATCCTTGACAATACGAACACTTCGTGGATCGAGCCCAACCATCGGCTCGTCGAGCACAAGAACATCAGGGTCGTGTAGAAATGCAGCTGCAAATACAAGCCGCTGCCTCATGCCAAGTGAATAGTTTTCAGCAAGTTCGTCAGCGAATTCGTGAAGTTCAAATCGGTCGATTTCCCTTTTTATGTATTCCTGCGAAAGGTCTCGTGGTATGCGATACATGTCAGCGATAAAACGTAGGAATTCATGGCCTGTAAGTTTGTCGTACAGGTAAGGCTCATCAGGCACGTAGCCTAAATGAAGGTGGGCAGAACGGGTCTGTGTTACGAGATCATGGCCGCAAACGCGAATAAGTCCACGAGACGGTCGAAGCAAGCCAACAAGCATCTTGATTGTTGTCGTTTTGCCTGCACCATTGGGGCCAAGGAGAGCAAATAATTCCCCGGAAGGTATTGTCAGGTTTAGGTCTGATACAGCAACTTTGTTGCCATACGTGCGCGTCGTATGTTCGAATTGGATCATCGTGTTATTAAAAGTGCATGCCTATGTATAGAAAACGCATGATTACTGGTGTGTTTCAAAAGAGTTTACACCTTCTTTTTCAGGCTTCTTGAAAAGACTCTTTATGTTATCTAGCCTGCTTGCGAGTGATAGAGCGACGGCGTCAGTACATCTCAAGAAAAGCAGTTTTGCACCAAGTATTGTTGACTCATGCTGTAGTACCTTTCCGCGAGGGGCAACCCAGATTCTGCTTCGCGCCGGTTGATGGTCATTGGGAGTGCTTCGGTAATTGACGATGTCAGCATTCACAAGTTCGTCATCAAAGTGCAGGACTTCGTGGCCAGCAACACTCGCATAAATAATTTCTATCGGCTGATGACTTGGTCGCAGCGGGCTATAAATGGGAACAGTCCAGTGTTGTCCTTGGAAAATCCCTGGCATGGTCGCCTGGGGTGAAAGTTCGTCACGGATTGATAAATCGTTCGGCAGAGTACGACTTGTTTCATATTTCAAATTGCCTGAACGAAGCGTTACCGCAACTTTATTGTCTGTGTCAATACTGCCATGCAAGTGAACTGTCTGCCGGACTCCTGGAATCTTGACGATTGATTCGAAGTCTCGTAGGTCTCCGTGACTGTTGACCGTCATGCGACCGAAAGCCTCAAGTTCTATTGATGTAGGTAGCGTTCCTCCGTTAGATCCTAGGAATGTATTTGCCCAAGGTGGCAACAAATCATTCAGCGGGAGTTCATCAAGCTGAAGATTGGACCAGACGATTACTTCGCCAGAGGAGAATGACTCAACAATGCTGAGCGCAGATCCGACCGGGCGATTGTTAAGCATGATTGTCCAGGCAACCGTTGCAGAGTCCTTCGTGGCAGCGTAGATAGACTGATAGCCTGGTGGGGTGACGGCAGTGAGCGTCGGTAAAACCCTAGTAATAAACAACCAACTGTTTGCTAGGCATGCAAAAACCAAAATGAGTGCTGTCACGGTTGGGCGATACATAGATATGATTCCGGCTCAGGTTTTAAATAAACAATAGGAATGATCGTGGCATGATGCTTAAGAAAAAGGGTAATAGCGAACAAGTTATGTATGTTGTCTTCAGGCAGGAGACGCATTTTCAACCAATGTCGTCGGCAATTCGTGTCCATAATCAGGAATACACGCAACGTTTTGAGACGGTTTATTCGAGAGAACGGCTAATTTTACCCAAGGCATGTATTGGAGTTGCCAAAATCCCGGCACAATTTTTATAATCTGGTCTGTAAGGCGGGGTGGGTTTTCAAAATATTGCAGCACATGGTTTTTGTATGTGGTCGTATGTTCTCGATGAAGAATTATTCGGCTTTCAGGCTGCGTTAAGAATTCCTTTCTCGATTAAGGATAGCGATGTTCGGTCAACTGGAAAGAACCCAGGAGGTTGAGCGATGAGCGATTCTGTCTACTACCATCAAGGTTGTCCTGTATGTGGCAGGATATTGCGGATAGGTGTCCGTTTGCTTGGTCAGCGAGTTTACTGCCAGCATTGTGGCGGAGGGTTTCGTGCAACTGACGAAACTCTTGAGGAAGATGAGGGGCCACTCCAGGCAATAGAGCAAATTCAGGAAAATCGGATCGAACGGCTGTTGGAACGTGCTGCTGAAGCGATTGGTAACTCGCTGAAGGGCGAGCAGCCTCAGCAAGAAGATATAGCACAGGAAACAGCCTGACTACTCATTCAATCGCAGGGCGTCAGGTATTGACTATCTGCCTGTCTGAACCAGTTCTTCTAAGACACTCCAGTAGTCTGGAAAGGTCTTACGAACACATGCTGGGTTGGTAATACATACCCCCTTTGACCGAAGTCCAACAAGCGACAGACTCATTGCCATTCGGTGATCATCATATGTTTGTATTCTGGCCGGCCGCAGGGGCGCTGGATGGATTGTCAGTCCATCAGCTTGTTCATCAACGATTGCCCCAAGGCGTCGTAGTTCGCATGTGAGGTCGCTAATGCGATCAGTTTCCTTCTCTCGTATGTGAGCAACATTTCGAATAACGGTCGGTCCCTCGGCGAAAAGAGCAACAGCAGCGAGTGTCATGACGGTGTCACTGATTGCATTCATGTCGATATCAATTCCTTTTAAGTTATTGCCTTGTATCGTAATGAATGGACGTGACGAACTATTGCTTGACCATGTAACAGTACATCCCATCTGTTCGAGTGCTGTGCAGAATTCGATGTCACCTTGCATGCTATTGCGGTCAAGTCCCTCTAAAGTGACTGTCCCATGCGTAAGTGCAGCAGCTGCTGCGAAATAGCTAGCAGCAGAGGCATCGGGTTCGATTTCGTAATCTTGTGATACGTAGCCTGTGGGTGCAATATGCCACTGACGATTATTAAGAACATCACATTTTCCACCGAAGGACTCGATTATTTTTCGAGTCATATCGAGATACGGAGTTGAGACGAGTGTTCCAGTAAGCTCAAGGAAAAGACCTTCTGGCATGCATGGTGCAATCAAGGCGAGTCCACTCGCGAATTGACTGCTTGTTGTGCTCTGGATCCATGCTTTAGCGCCCGTCACTCCAGTGCTGCAAATGGTAACAGGAGGGCACTCGCCTGCACTTTCTGCCTCCGCCTCGACACCAAGCATCCTGAGGGCATTCAAGAGGTCGCCGATTGGCCGCTGCCGCATGCGTGCGGTTCCATCGAGACCATATCGGCCATGTCCAAGGCTAACCAAAGCTGTAAGGAATCGCATTGTTGTTCCACTTGCTTGACAATCAATGGAAGCCTTAGATTTTGGAATCAAACCCCCTGATCCATGAATGGACAGAGTCTGCTTGTTCCATTCGGCGTCAACATTGAAACCAAGTTTTTTTAATCCAGCAATCATGATGCGGGTGTCATCACTGTCGAGCGCTCCAGTTATTTGACTTTTTCCGTGAGCTAGTGCGGCACAGATCACGGCCCGATTGGTAATGCTCTTCGAACCAGGCGCACGCACTCGGCCTTGGATCGGTCTTTGCACGGGTGTTACGGTGATTTCGTCAGGGAGTGAGTGTAGTGACATCAGGCTTGAGTGAGCATCGATGGTGAAAGAAGTAAGGACTGCCAGGAGAAACGTTTCTGGGTTAGATTATGCCATGTTAGGCCGTCGAGCACTATCAATACGAAAACAACGCTATCATCCCTGAGGGATTATGTGATGAAATCACTGCAACAGAGTTCTGATGGCAGTCGTAATTCATATGATCTGATTGTCCCGCCGGTTGTCCACTTTGGTCATGGTCGGATTGCAGAGGTAGGCAGCGTTGCGTCCGTTCTAGGGAAGCGAATCTGGCTTATTGTTGGGAAGCATAGTTTCACTGCTTGTGGTGGCAGAGAGGAATTAATCCGCGGTTTTCGTCAAAATGGATTGAGTTTTGACGAAATAGCTCATTCGTGTGGCGAGCCAACAGTCCAGCAGATTGCAGCCGCGATCTGCAACCTGCCAGGTAACCAACAGAATGTAGTTGTTGTCGCAATTGGTGGCGGCGCAACTATTGATTTTGGAAAGGCGTTGTCAGCTTTAGCGACAAACATGAAGCCTGATTCGGAAGAAATGGCCGAGGAGATGATTCTTGATCGCTTAGAGGGTGTAGGCCGTGGTATCCCAATCGTCAATCCACCTCTACCTTTTTTAGCAGTTCCGACAACGGCAGGTACTGGTGCAGAAGCAACACGCAATGCAGTTCTTTCATGCCCAAATCGAATGTTTAAGAAAAGTCTACGGAGCCCGCTGATGGTTCCGCGAGCAGTGGTTCTTGATCCAAGTCTGATCGGCTCCTGTAGTCGTGACATTATTGCCGCGTCGGGCATTGACTGTGTTACTCAGTTGATTGAATCATTTATTTGCCGTTTTCGTTGGGCTGTTCCAAGAGCATTGGTGCTCGATGCGTTTCCGAAGGCGATGAACGCTCTGCCTCGTCTCCTTGAGAACCCATCTGATGAGTCAGCACAATCGGCGATGTTGCATGCTGCATTTATTTCTGGAGTTTCACTTGGGAATTCTGGCTTAGGAATGGCTCATGGCGTGGCAGCAGCACTCGGAGTCGAGTGTGGTGCTCCTCATGGCTTAGCATGTGCGGCATTATTGCCGGTAGCACTTCGTGTGAATCAAAAGATTGCCGAGCATGATCTAGCCACACTTGATCAGGTGTTAGATGGCAAACCATTACCTCCGCCAGAAAGTGCTCAACGACTTATTGAACGTATCGAGGGTTTGTGTCGATTGGCTGGAACGCCAACTCGCCTTTATGAATTCGGCCTCAAAAAGGAACGGCTCTCTTGGCTTGCCGAACATTCAGGTGGAAATAGCATGAAGGGCAATCCAGTGCAGCTTTCACCGGCAGAGCTAGGAGATGTGCTCGAGTCAGTTTTTTGAATGCGTTTTGGTGTGGTTCAAGAGTTACTCAAGACAAAAAAACAATTGTCCCAAGTGCACACGCAATGAGTGACAGTACCAGGAGAATAAACAGAACAAGTTTTGGATCTGATCGTTTTCTGCTGTGTTCAATTGTTTTTATGACAATTTTTGGTTCAGCTGATTCAGTTTGAGTGGCTGTCTCAATTGAAAAGATTGGCCCTGCAATCTGATCTTGAAGAGATTGGGGCGGGGGTGGCATGGCAAATTTTCCTGCAGCACTCTTTGGTACAGGCGGGATGATTTTGTCTGTAGGAAGGGGGCGTGAATCATGCATATCAGTTGATGGTTCAGGTGCCAGGTAGTGGTTAGGAAATGCGATGTAAAAGAAGTCAGAGTTCATGACTTCTTTTTTCTGGATGCCCGCTATTCAACGCGGTGCCAGGCTGTGAGTTCAGCTATCGTGTGCTGGTGTTTGCGGCCTGTTTCACGAATGACAAACGGAATGTCTTTACGACATCCCAGTTTGAAGTGAGGATGTAATGCTTTCGATAATCCCGTGAAGGTGTCAACAGGAGTACCGGCATTGTCAACGTAGCCACCTAGCCAATAGTTCGGCGGGGTGTAGTCGTCTAGCCATGTGTAGGGTGACGTAATGACTAGCCACCCACCGGCACGAATACGGTGCGTCATTGAATCTAGGAAAAGCTTGGGCTGATAGAGACGATCAATTAGATTCCCTGCAAAAACGAGATCATAGTTGTTCATTTCACTGGAAAGATCACACGCATCGCCGGTTTGAAATATAACTCGATTGGCAATGTCGCTGCTCATCAGGCTCTCGAGTGATGTTTGACAATCAGTCGACAGTTGGCCCTCGGTCGGAATTTGGTAGTGAATGATACCGCTTTGCTGCAGTTTTCTCGCCGCATCAATGAAACCAGACGAGTAATCGAGGGCGTCAACATGTTTGAAGTGCTTTGCGAGCTCAAAAGAAGACCTGCCCACTGCACAGCCAATATCAAGGCAACGTTCATGGCTATCAAATCGTATGGACTCCATTAAAAATTCGATGCATGCAGCAGGGAAATTTGGGACGCCAAGTACGGGTGGACCGTAATGAAATCCTAAATACTGGGAGACAAGACTGGACGTTTCATAAAGTGCAGAGCCTGGCGTTTGTGGATTAGTTTTTTTCATCTCTTCTTTTCATTTCATCGACATTTAGTTGTTGAAGACACGTGGGGTGGCAACAAGGCCATCAACGAGACTTTGGGGTAAAGGTGACGTTGCCGCTAGTAGCGAGCCGACAACACTACCTCGATGACATGAGTCACCACCACATTGTGCATTTGAGCAGATTCCATTTGCTGGCTTTCCGGCATGTCTGTATGCGAGAAAAAGTGCGGCTGGAAATGCATCAGGAATGTAGCAGGCCGATGAGAGCATACCGCCGACAACCACTTGGTCAGGATAGTTTTCCCAGTTCGCGATTTTTGCCTTCGACACCCACTGAGAAGCCTCGTCTAGAATAACCTCCTGTAAATGTGCTCCTCGGCTTATGCCGGCTAGAATTCGAACAAGAACATCAGCTGCAGCAAGTACTTCACTGTCTTTGTGGGTAAGCGAGACATGACACTGTACTATTTCGCGAATATCAGGATGTCGGGGACCGATCGCGGCAACCAACGCAGGTACGCTGACAAGACCACCGATGTGAATGTCTCGGACTCCGCAATTAATTGGTTTACGACCAGAGGCATAATTTGTAAAAAAGTGTCTGTGGTACTCTTCAGCGTAGGTGTCGTTGTGCTTCTTAGGAGTAAGCATGAAGTTGACATAATGATCGAGCCAACGAGTGGAATCATAGTGCCCCGAACGCCGAACCAACTCAAAAAGTTCAATCGCCAGTAGCGAATTGAGGGTGTTTTCGCCAGCTGTCAGAAATTGGTGGTAGTGTACGCCACGTTTCCCCCAGTACTGCGACTGCTCGCGCAAAATATCACCATTTGCGTTGAGCGGCTTGTATTCGGATCGCCAGAGAATGCTGTCAGGGTGTATCTTTTTGGGCGATTGATAGGAATCAAGTATCCCAAAGTCTCTTTCAATAGCTGATTGGTTGTAGTACCAATGGACGGGCATCGCAATACTGTCAGCTACTAAGGCCCCAAGCAATATCTGCTGGCCAAAACGAACATCCGAAAGCGTTTCAATGTCCGTAGCGTCCTTTTTTTCTTCATTCGATTGCCGAGTGTTCATCGTAATACTTGCTCAAAAAAAGATGCGACTCGAGAGTTTTTAGAGTCTTCAAATACGGTTTTAGCTGGGCCATGCGACAAGACTGTTCCGTCGCCTATAAAAGCAACTTCGTCAGCTACTCGACGAGCAAAGTTCATCGCGTGCGTGACAAGGACGAAATCAGTTCCGGAATCTTTAAGACCTTCAATCATATCAAGTACTTCAGCAGTCATCTCAGGGTCGAGGGCAGAAGTCGGCTCATCAAGAAAAAGTCGGTTTGGTTTCACAACCATCGCACGAAGTATCGCTATTCTCTGATTTTGGCCGCCAGAAAGTTCTGCTGGCCGTTTGTCAGCATGTTCAGAAAGTTGGAAGCGTCTCAATGGCTCTTCAACTCTCGCCATGGCGTCGTCTCGACTGAATCCGTGGACGTGCACGAGGGGAAGGATCAAATTCTCCCGAGCAGATAGGTGCGGAAAGAGGTTGTAGGATTGGAAAACTGTGCCAACTGTCCGCCGATAGAGGCGAAGATTTGCTTCGTCTCGTTGCAGGACTGTTTTGTCGAACGTCACTGTCCCGCTGGTGGGTATGTCGAGGCCTGCAAGGATTCGAAGGAGTGTGGATTTTCCACCACCCGATGGGCCAACTAGGACGAGCGAGTTCACTGTTCCGGTCTCGATCGATAGTTTGTCGAGAACTCGTGTGGTACCAAACTTCTGAGTAAGATCTTTTATAATAAGCCGCATGGTGTTACTTGGGGTACTGGTTATCTTTCGTAGCTAAATGAAGCTTCGAGCCACCGGGCGGTAGCCGATAGCGGTAAAGTGAGCATTAGGTAGCCAATCGCAAGAGGTAGGTAACTCTCAAGAGTTGAGTATGTAAAGGAATTCACTTCACGAGCATTAAGAGTGAACTCGGAGATGGCAATAACAGAGAGAAGTGAAGAATCTTTAATAAGAGACACGAGCTGACCTGCTACAGCAGGCAAGACAAGGCGTACAGCCTGAGGCAGAATAACAAGCCGAAATGACTGCCACTGTGTCAGCCCAATCGCGCGAGCCGAGTCTCGCTGTGTTTTAGGAATGGCATTGAGTCCACCTCGAAAGATCTCAGCCATGTACGCCCCGCTAAAAGCTGCGAGCACCAAGGTGCCTACTACGAAACGATTTTCGATGCCAACGGCATTGGCTATGACATAAAATCCGAGCAGCAACTGAACGAGAAGCGGAGTTCCTCGAATAATTTCAACATAGATCCTTCCCGTTGCTTCAATTAGAGGATTGCGAGCACCCAAGAAGATCGCCACAACAAGACCAATGACAACACTGAGCACTAAAGACGCAAGACTCAGTCCGAGGGTAACAAGCCAACCGAAAATAAATTTCTGTCGGTATTCCCAGACACCAGACCAGTTCCAGTCACCGGGTACCTGAAAGCAGGCAAGGACGAGTAGGCAGGTAACGGCCGTTGCAACAATGATGTGAGCAAAAGATCGGGACATGTTTATAGCATAGAGCGTTGAGCTCGAAATCCAGAGCTGTAATTCTGTTGTGGGTCTCTTTGCGGTTTCTGGAATGAAGGAAGAGACAGCAAGACGTCTTTTTTAAATATAGGAAGGGTGTGTTTTGCTCTTGTAGTTCAACGATAGAACCAGAACGGGTTACGATGTTTTAATCAGAAGTAAAATGGAATGTTATTGGCTCTGAAATAAGCCTTTTCTTCAGGCAGAAATTTTTCTCCAAGTTTTTCAAAGCCACCGGCGTCTTTAAATTCTTGTAGGAATTCATTGATTGACTGAAGCAGTGTGATGTCCTGTTTTCGAAGCCCTATGGCCCATGTTTCCTGATGAAAAGGGTTGAGAATGGCTCTGGTTGTCTTTGGGTGGCGGCGGTGATGGCGGTAGACAGAAAGTGAGTCGTAAATGAAAGCATCTACTTTGCCTTGCATGACTTCAAGTACAGCAGCCGACTCCATATCTAAGACAAATACATGGGCATCTTTGAGCTCTTGAGCTGCGTATTTGTGAGCAGATGTTCCTAATTTGACAGCGATACGAACACCTGGCCGTGTTATGTCTTTGGGTGACATGATGGGGGAATTTCGTCCTACAAGAAGAGTAAGTCCAGTCTTCAGGTACGGGTTTGAGAAAGCAATTGCCTTGGCTCGCTCCGGCGTTGATGTCATAGATGAAATAATGCAATCAATCGTACCGGTTCGAAGTGCTGGAATCAGACCATCGAACGCGATGTTTTCAATGAGAATCGTACGACCAAGAAATTTTCCAAGTGATTTGGCTAGTTCCACGCTGATGCCCTCAGCATGGCCGGCCGTATCGGTCATTTCAAATGGCGGATAGGAAAGTTCCATGCCAACCCGAAGAGCGGGTTGAGCTGCCTTTACAGTCCTAAATGAAATTTCCTCAGTTAACGTGATTAGTGTGATAAGGATTCCAATCACGTAATACAAAGATGGTTCTCGGTTCCGCATGTGGCTGTCCAGGAGTCCTCGTTTAATGGTATTTATTAGTATATGAAATCTGAGAGTACTGTAGGAATACACACGGCGGTTCGAGTAGCGGTACATTCCTTTGGTGCGATAAATACTTGATATTTCATTTCATAGTACGTTTTAGCGTCGGCAACCTGCACTGCTTTGATAGAAAGATTCATTATGACAAAAATTTATATAGTTCTGTTCTGTTGTTTTTTTCTTTCAATTGCTTTTGCAGACAGACGTGATCAGGATCCGACCAAGGTGGAGTTCTTCGAGCGTATCTACGGAGTGAAGATTCATGGAGTGAAACCGTATGATGAGTATCAAGATCCGGACTCATTTTATTCTGAGATCGCAAGGAAAGTAGGCGTTCCTAAGGTCGCACACGACGCTCTTGAAAAAGAATTTGGGTGGAAACAGAACGATAAGAGATTTTTTTATGCGACTATGATTAAGGGCGGGGGGGAGTCGCCTGACTGGGGAGTGATGGTGACAAGAGTTCCAGTTTCACTGCAAAAAGCTCAGTCGGTTCGAGAAAGACAACGAATCCTTAAATTAATGGAGATGAAATTTGTAGTGATTTCATATGACGGTGATATTTCTTTTCCGAAGGAGGGAAAATCGGGTCAGAGAGACACGAAGCCGATTCGTTCTAATCTCTAATTGCATGAGACAAAACTGCTATGCAGAGTCGTAAATAGTAAGTGGGGCAGAGTCGGTTTCAGGGCATTCAATAACACGGATTTTCATCTACTACTTGCTTGAATGAAGCCAGCGTCAATCAGGTCTGAGTAGCCCGCCTGTAAGGCACGAGCATCGTAGCCATACGACGAGAGAATATCGGATGCCTCCAGGCACCGTCCGCCCGATAGGCAGTGGCAGTAAATGATTTTATTACTGGGAAGACGTTCCCGCAATTTGTTCTCTTTAGTGGTTCGAAGCTCACTGAGGGGGAGAGACTGAGCATTAGCGAGATGACCACGTAACCATTCTTCCGGCTCTCGAACATCAATGAGAATGGCATCTTTGTTGTCTACGTTAACCTGAATATCAACAAGTCTGTCCTGTGTGTGAGTGGCGGCGAAGACCGTTGTGGCTGCCCAGAGAAAGAACACCACTAGAAGTCCTGTGTTGCATGCAGTTCCTGAAGAATTAGATTGATTCCAGGGCATCTTCGCAATAATCATTCCCATCCCGCACGTGTCGGTGATGCCGGCAAAAACAAGACCGGCTCCGATGAATCCGGCAAGGCAAAGGCCGGCAAATTTGAACTCGGTGGTTCCGCCAAACAACGCCAAAAGAACACCACTAACAACAAGTAGTCCTGCCGCAATCCGGACCTGTCTCTCAAGGGATATCGCTTTGCGACCTCGAACCATAGGGAGTCCCGCAGTTTCGCATGCAGCGGTTCCTCCTTCAATATTGACGACTCTGTTGAAACCGGTCGTGGACATAACATCACAGGCTTTTTTACTGCGACCACCGGACTGGCAAATGAAGTACAGGAATCCGTCTTTGCCAGGATTCGAGGCCAGTGACGCTGTGTCGAGGTGATCAAGTGGTATGTTTTCTGCGTTCCGAACATGGATGTTGCCGAACTCAGCTGGTGTACGAACGTCAATGATCCTGATGGGGGCGTTGTTTTGAAGGCGGTTTTGAAGTTCTCGAGGGGAGATGTTTTCAGGCATGCGTTATTCCTTCGGGTCGCGCGTTTCGGTCGCGTGTTTCGTTTGTGCAGCGTGAAGCTGCAGAAGATACTGAAGCCAATTGTTTTTCAGGATAGGCTTCTTGTACCTGTTTCGTACAGTGCTCTATGAAGTTAACGGTATTTTGGCAAAATTTGGGGGTGGGTAGTTAAGTGCCAAAATGCTGCTTAATTGCGAGGCGGTTTGCCGACTACGGGGAGTGGTGGTTGTTAAAACTCTTGTCGCTCACATTTCGCAAATAGTTTTTAATTCTCTGTTGAGCAAGAATGAGGAATTCTTAAATGAGTTCAGAAAAAAAAGGAAATGACCGCCTGTTGACGGAGCGAGCACAGCTTGAAGAGGCTCATGCTGCCGGTGTTGGACGTACCCTTGCAACCTATACGCGGCTGTCTGGTCCTGGTTGGTTGCAATCAGCCATAACCCTCGGTGGTGGATCTCTGGCTGGATCACTTTATTTGGGTGTAATAGGTGGCTATGAGTTTCTCTGGTTGCAGCCTGTGATGATGATTCTCGGTATCATAATGCTGTCTACAATCGCGTATGTGACTCTTTCGACTGGAAAACGACCATTTCAGGCAATGAATGAGCACGTGAGTCCGGTGCTCGGTTGGGGCTGGCTTCTTGCTGCAATGATGGCAAACCTCGTCTGGGCAATGCCACAGTTTTCTCTGGGTACAGCAGCGCTGCAGCAGAATTTATTCCCGCACTATCTTGCCGGAGATTCTGCAAAAGTCATTTGTGTTCTTTGTTTATTCCTGCTTGCAACGGCAGTGGTCTGGTTTTATGACTCACCAGGATGGGGAGTTCGTGTCTTTGAGTTGTCTCTCAAAGCAATGGTTGGACTTGTGGTACTCAGTTTTTTTGGTGTTGTGATTGCGATGTCTTGGAAAGGTGAGTTGGATTGGATAAGCATTGGCAAAGGTTTTGTGCCGGATCTTAGCCTTCTTTGGCGCCCGGTAACTGGGCTTCGTGGCTTCATTGACGAATCGAGTGCTCCTGATTACTGGACCACAACAATTCTTCACGCGCAAAGGGAACGGATGATAGCTGCAGCCGCTACTGCTGTAGGAATTAATATGACGTTTCTATTGCCATACTCAATGCTTCGGAAGGGCTGGGATCGCGCTTTTCGAGGGCTTGCAGCCTTTGATCTTTCAACAGGCCTCTTTATCCCGTTTCTAGTTGCCACAAGTTGTGTTGTGATTGCTGCTGCCAGTCAATTTCATGCTCAATTTGATGAGAAGATTATTAGTCAGCCTGCTGCTGATATTTCAGGCTCGTATAGAATTAACTTAGAAAAGAGAATCAAAGCGCTATCGGGGCCAGAAGAGCGTTCTGTCCTCAGTCAGTCAGAGATGAATGCAAGAATTGATGCCCTGTCTTCAGCAGATCGAAAGCTGGCATACATGCTTATCAAGAGAGATTCTCTCGATCTTGCAACTGCTTTAGAAAACTTGTTTGGGAAGGGTGGTCTAACACAAAAAGTTTTCGGTATCGGTGTTCTTGGAATGGCTATTTCAACGATCGTAATTTTAATGGTTATTAACGGGTTTTGTGTCACCGAAATGACAGGGCGTGATGGTGACCGAATTGTTCAGCGACTCGGGGCTCTATTCCCAGGTGTCGTTGGTGGTCTCGGATTTCTTGCCTTGTGGGGAGATGATCAGGCACGGTTTTGGCTTGCCGTACCAACAAGTAATTTTGGTATGGTGCTCTTACCAATTGCATACATTGCATTCTTCTTCATGATGAATAGCCCATCTTTGCTGGGAGATGCAATGCCCAGAGGTATGCTGCGGGTTATCGTTAATGGCGCAATGCTTGTAGCGATTATTGCTGCGAGTATTGGTGCTGGCTTAAGCGTATGGGCAAATGTCGGTTGGATTGGTGTAGCCTTTGCAACTGGATTTGTTGCTATCAGCGTGTTCAATGCGAGCTCGAAGCAATCAGCATTGAAAAAACATGAACAGACTCTCTGATTCTTTGAATTTATGCCTTATGAGGACACTTTTCCGCTGCTTGCATCTTTTCTGCTGCTTGCATCTGTTTTTGTCTGGATCTGGCGATCAAGTGGTCAGTACCAGTGGGTGATTATGGCACTGCTGGCTTGTGGAGCAGGTTGCGGAGTGGCCGCGATTGATTTTTTTGTTCAGACCGATCGGGAACAGGTAGAACTCCTGCTCCCTGAACTTGCTCAGGCTGTTGAACAAAAAGACCTCGAGACCCTTCTAAACGCGATTGCTCCTGAAATACGACCAGTTCAGGAACAGGCAGAGAAAGCCGTTTTGGAGATTAAGCCGAGGCAGGTACTCATAACACGTCTTGATGTGGATGTTTCGTACGGCCTGGAATTTCCCGCGGCAGTTGCCAATTTGCTTGTTCGAGTGAGAGGTGAAATTGTCGGGAGGGAGGAAGGAACCGTGATTGTCAGTGCTACAGTGACGCTGGAGAAACGTCACCGGTGGCTTGTGACTGAATGTATCGTGAAGCCGGCCGATCTATTGCATAGAAAAGAAACAACACGGGCCGGACAGGTCACACGTTGACCGCCGGCCCGTGCCGCTACCAGTTGTTCTTTAATCTATGACTTTGATCGAAGCACATTCTCTAGGCTAAATGTGGTATCGAATTCTTTTCCTTGTTCTGCAATAACCTGCTTGTAATTGCTAATCTGATTACTGATTTCTTGAATCACGGCAGGCTTGTCACTGAGATTAGGGTTCGCCATGATGCTCGCCTGCAACGCAGTGAGACCTTCTTCGTACGCAGATTGTGCTGCCTCGAAATCACCATCTTGGGCAGCGCGTTCCGCTCGTTGCAGCGATTCGCGTGCCTTCATGCCGTCTGGAGTTGATGCGATTATTGAGACTGCCATCCAGTAGTCGTAGTTGAGTACATCACGACATGAGCTGATGCCGCGATAGTTCTCCTTAGCATCCTGAAGAACTTTACACAACTCTTCTGCTTGAGAGCGTTGAGGCTCTGCAAGAGTCTTAGCCGCTGTTTCCCATGAAACTGAAGTTGCATTTTTCGCATGCGCTGCTAGCTCAGCCTGTTCCACACTTCTGTTTTCAGGTGCGATTTGTAGTGCATCCTGTTGGTCTTGTGGGAGTGATCGCACACGAAGCGAGTGAATGATATCACGGGCTTCACCGAGTGTGTCTGTAAGCATTTCTTCAAGACGCACTATGCGTTGTCTTTCAGCCTCATGAATCCAGAGAGGTAGTGCTTTGCTGTGAATCGTGACAAAGCGACGCGCAAGTCCCGTTCCTTCTTTCTGCACAGCTTGCCAGGCCGCTTGTGTTGTAGAACTAAAGTCTCGGTTATCCTCGAGTCTGTTTGCTTTCCGTAATGCTGATAGCATTGGCTGCGCGGCATCAATAAGCGGAACGCCGACGGTATCCGCGTTCATTCGACTTGAAGGAGCGAGGCCTGCTATAGATCGCTTCATCAAGGACTTACTTGCTGAAGCAGTAGAAAGTACAGTGTTGGGCATCTGTGCAAAAGCAAAGAGAAGCCCAGTTATCACCATGCAAATTCCAAGAATTACTTCTTCGGTGAAAAGAACACGACTTGGATGTACGAATTCATCAGTGACATCTTTGAGATTGTGTTCAGCCTGGGATGCAAGATTTTTTCGATTACCTAACCGAGATGTTGCGAAAAACATGTCAGGGACCCTTTCTGCTGGTATGAATCGCAGTGAGTGGAGATGGGAAACTTCAAAAACGAAGTATGGTCAGTTCAACCCGCTGCTCTTCTTTTTAACTTGATGGCCTGCCCCTGACTGCCGCCACCGAGTTCTTTCATTAGAACAGTACGCAGGCTTCCAAATCTAAAATCAGCTGAAAGCAAAAAATTTAGGAGTTTCTGCGAAAATCCGAAGAAAAATAACAATTGCTTGCCAACCGTACGTGGTCTTTCGTATCAGACACTTAGGAAATACTCTTTTTTTGGTTTGAAAAGTAAAAAACATAGTCACTACGACAGTGCCTTGATCCTCACTCCTTTGTCGGTTTATCGTTCGAAGTGTGAACCAGACCACGCACAAAGTTCTCTTTTTGAAACCATGGCCATTTTTTTAAGG
>JBDOMQ010000070.1:0-4471 GCA_039831725.1 Pirellulales bacterium | reverse complement strand
GCCTCTCAACAAACACCTGTGAGATAAAAAACTCGGTCTAGTCTTCTGAACAGTTGCGGGATGTGGCCCAGATGCCACGAACAATCGCGGGAAAATAGAAAATTGCTCGCACAAAATCCGTCATACAGCTGTACCCTTCCTTGGAGAACAAGACCGTTCAAACTGTACCAATTTTCTAGAAAGTTTGCTCTCGTCAGAGCGTTCTCGCAGGATATAATCAATTAAAACGGCTGTTTCAAACGGTGATTCATGGCGTCGATAAGTATCCAAAAAACAGGTTCAGTCGCAAGCGAAGGGCACGATGACCCACGTGGCCGGATATTATCTGCGGCGGGACAGGAGTTTGCTGAGAAGGGATTCGAGGCTGCAACGATTCGAGACATCTGCACGTTGGCCACGGTCAATGTTGCTGCGGTCAATTACTACTTTGGTGATAAGCACCGTTTATACATTGAGAGTGTGAGGCATGCTCACGAGGAACGATCTCAGCAGGTCCCACTTCCTGAATGGGTTGATGGTACTCCGCCAGTCAAAAAACTTCGTGACTTCGTCGGGAATATGCTTCAGCGAATGCTTGGGTTTGATCATCCGCCTTGGCAGGTTCGGCTTATGCTGCGAGAAATACTTCACCCAACGGATGCGTGTAGGGAATTGGTGGAGGATTATATTCGTCCGCACTTTACAGTTTTATGCTCAATTCTTGATGAATTGACAGACGGCGAAATGTCACCTCCCGAATTGCGTCGTATTGGGCTGAGCGTTGTTGGCCAATGTTTTTTGTATCGGGCTGCTGGTGATGTCGTGGGCATGCTCATTCCACCAAATGAAAAAAAGAATCTTCATAATCCAGTGGACCTTGCAGATTACATCACATCCTTCTGCTTGGCTGCTCTTGGGCAGCAGAATCCACTATCGGTCGAGGTTGCACGGAAATAGTGAATCAGTGTCGGATTTGAGTTGCGTAACAAGAATACAAAAGTGATTGAGAGAATTTCCTTACAATGACAATGCTCCGGACTATTCTTGGATGGATTATGCCGCTGCTCATTCTTGGGTGTGGAGTGGCTGCGTTTATGGCAATGGGAAGCCAGCCACCGCCACCGCGAATCGCAGCTGTGGGTGTTTCTGCGACGGCTGTTCAGACAGTGCCGGCTGTTCGTGAACCCGGTGTGTTTCAGATTGATTTTGATGGTGTAGTTGTACCACTGCGTGAAGTAACACTTTCGGCTGAAGTTGGCGGGCGGATCGTCGAAAAGACACCAGACTGTCAAAGTGGAGAGTTTGTTCATAAAGGTACGTTGCTTCTTGAGATTGACCCTCGTGATTATGAACTCGAAGTGCGTCGGCTGAAGCAGGAGTTGAAGCAGGCGGTGTTGTCGATTGAGGAAATTGATGAAGAAATCAACCAGAATATTCGGTCGGTGGAGCTTGCGGAAAGACAGGTTGAGCTAGCGCATCGCGAGGTTGTGCGACAAAACAATCTGAAATCTGACAGGGTGGTAACTGAAGCAGATTATGAGCGAGCCTTGCGGGAGGAACTGTCAGCTGACAACAGCCTGAACACGTTGAAGGGTCAGCGCCGCGTCCTTGCCAAGCGCCGTATTCGTTTGAATGAGGGTCAGACGCTGACAGAGACAATGCTCGAGCGAGCCCAGCTCGACCTTGGTAGGACACGCATCACTGCTCCCGTTAGTGGTGTTGTTGTTGAAGAAATGGTCGAGGCAGAATCGTTTGTTAGCAAAGGTAGTCCATTGGTCACTATTGAAGATACTAGTGCT
This sequence comes from Pirellulales bacterium, assembly GCA_039831725.1. Taxonomy (GTDB): domain Bacteria; phylum Planctomycetota; class Planctomycetia; order Pirellulales; family UBA1268; genus UBA1268. Next base: position 2,693 of record JBDOMQ010000070.1, on the reverse strand, counting down.
GCCGAAGTGAGAGTGAGCTTGCAGATGGATGATGTGTCGCGAATTTGGAGCGACAGTCGCCAAGTTCCAGGATTGTCCCCTTATGATTTTCCTGATACGCCAGCAACGGTCATTTACCGAATAGGCACGCGTCAGTACCGATGGAAAGGTGTGCTCGAAAGACAGGAAGGGAAGGGGCTGGAAGCGAGAACACGAACACTTCCCTGTAGGGTTCTGGTGTCTGATCCGACTGACGTCGAAGCAATTGATCGCTACGGATCACCGCTGCCAAATCTCCCCGTCGGCGCACCGAAGTCCCTTCTCCGGGGAATGTTTGTTGATGTCCAGGTAGAGGTTGAAACAAATCAGCCACTCGTTTCTGTTCCGTGCGAGGCATTACGGCCCAATGGGGATGTCTGGGCAGTAAGGAACAAGACTTTGGCGATTCTTCATCCACCACTTATTCAGGTGTCAGCAGGCAGGGCTGTTTTTGAATCAACGGCAGATGGCATTCAGCCAGATGACCAGATTGTGCTGAGCCAGATTGCGAATCCGCGGGCTAACATGCTGGTTGTTGATAATGCCATCCAGTCTCATGCTGATCCAGAAAATGTGCCTGCTCGCCCGAAGGATAGTTCGTCATCTGCTTCTTCCCAGTCAGGTAAGTGAAAAGCCGTCATGCGCAGTCTGATCTCTTGGACAGTCAGGAATATGCCAGCAATGAATACGCTGGTGGTGGCCATTCTCATTGTGGGAGCAATGAGCTTTGCGGGTATGCGACGAGAGGTGTTTCCAGAATTTGAACTCGAAATAATCCTTGTCAATGTGCCTTATCCAGGAGCGACGCCGGAAGAAGTCGAAGAGGGAATTTGCCAAAAAGTTGAAGAGGCGTGTCGCAGTGTTTCCGGGGTTAAAAAACTTACGAGCGTCGCACAAGAAGGGGTAGGTTTCTGCATTTTTGAACTCGATTCGGGTACGAAAGATGTGCAGAAGGTGCTCAGTGAAATTCGTTCGGAAGTTGAGCGAATCCCAAGTCTTCCCGAACTTGCCGAGGATCCAAAAGTTGAGCAGGTGACCCTTCGTAATCCGGCAATTAAAGTCGGTGTTTTAGCGCCTCGAGTTCCTGGAGGCGTCTCTGAATCTGAGTTACGAGATGTCGCGGAACTTGTAAGAGATGATCTCCTGGCTTTACCGGCTGTGTCGGCTGCAAATCTTCAGGGTGCGAGAGACTATGAAATCGATATTGAGATTTCAGAAAGAATGCTTCGTAAATATGGGCTTTCCTTGCAAAATGTTGCCGATATTGTCCGTCGAGAAAATCTTGAGTTGCCTGGTGGCACGATTCGCGGTGAAAGCGGAGAGATTTTGTTAAGAGGAAAAAACAAGCGGTACGTTGGGGATGAGATCGCCACTCTTCCTTTGGTAACTTTGCCTGACGGGCTCGTTTTAACGGTTGGTGACTTAGGTACGGTACGTGATGACTTCGCAGATATTACCGCGACAAATCAAATCAATGGGCGGCAGGGAATGGTTGTGTCCATTGATAGGAGTTCCGGCGAAGATCTGTTGGCCATGACAGAAGCAGTCAACGCATACGTTGCCAAGGTGTCACTGCCGCAAGGGTATCAGATTGTGACATGGGCAGATCAATCGATCGACGTTCGTGATCGACTTGAAATGCTTGTGAACACAGGGACGCAAGGGCTTCTAATTGTTTTTGTCATTCTCTCACTTTTTCTTAATTTGAAGATTGCCTTTTGGGTTGCCTTGGGTATCCCTTTTTGCATGTTGGGAGCTGGTGGTCTGATGTTTCTTACAGACCAAACGCTCAACATGTTGTCCATGTTTGCGTTCCTTATGGCAATTGGCATCGTGGTCGATGATGCGATAGTTGTGAGTGATAATATTGAGCGTCATCGTCGGCTTGGTAAAAAGCTGATCGCTGCCGCTATCGACGGTACTGCTGAGGTCGCGCCTAGCGTTGTGTCGAGTGTGACGACTACGGTAATTACGTTTCTGCCGCTATGCTTCGTTTCAGGAGTGATGGGGAAATTTATTGCTGTAATGCCATTTGCATTCATCACAGCCCTGATCATGTCTCTTGGTGAATCCTTGCTTGTCCTTCCCGGCCACCTTTCTCACGAAAAGGGTTTAGTTTTCACGGTACTTGGTTGGCTGCTTTTTCCTTTTCGTGTGTTTCTTCCTGTTTTGACCTGGCTGCAAAAAGGATGTGATCGGAGCCTGCAGTGGGTTGTGCAAAACTGTTACCGCCCACTCCTTGATCTTGCCTTAGCAAATCGGCTGAGCACCATGGCGGTTGCTTTGAGTGTTCTCATGATGGCTGTAGCACTTGTGCGGAGCGGTGTAACACCGTTTTCATTGTTTCCCAAAATTGATGCAAATCGTCTGCTGGCAAAAGTGACGTTTCCAGACGGCACGCCATCAAGCGTGACAGATAAAGCGACTAAAAGAATTGAACAAGCTGCGTTCCAGACAGGCCAGAAGCTTGCTCAGTCAGGTGATTCAATTGTTCGCCTTGTGCATCGCTCAGTAGGGCAGGTTGCTGCTCAGGGTGAAGTCGGCCCAGATGCTCGGGTAAGTGGCAGCCATGTAGGAGCTGTAGCCATTGAGCTTGTTGATGGTGAAAGTCGAGAGGTCACAAGCGAGCAGTTCATAAGCGACTGGCGACTAGCAGCAGGCAACTTTCCTGGGGT
>JBDOMQ010000301.1:0-4478 GCA_039831725.1 Pirellulales bacterium | reverse complement strand
ATTGTTCGCCTGCCGGTTTTCAACCTCAGCCCACACACGAAAGTCACCACCTGGTTCAACAAGTGGACTCACAAAGACAATCCTGCCTTTAAATGACTCTTCACGCTCATCTGCAAACATCACCGAAACGGTTACTGGGCGGTTATGCACCATACTTGGCTCATACTTAGATGAATCCACATACCCCTCAACCCGAAGCTTGTCAGTCCGGACAACTCTGGCCAACGGGTCTCCCGGCTGCATCCATTCGCCAAGATGAGGGTAGACTTGAACGATCATGCCATCAATTGGCGAAGCGATCTGCCGTCGATTTATACGGTTTTCAGCTGCGAGAACTTCAACCTCTTTCGACTGTGCATCAAGCGATGAAAGCTGCCTTTCAAGCTGCGCCTGTTCAATCTGAAGCTCACTCTTCTTTTGGTTCAACTGGAGCCTTGCTAACTCCACTTGTGTCACGCTGCCTGGGATTCTTCGATTGGACGCCACTGCCTTTTCGACTTCGGCCTCAGCAACTTTTTCAGCAGCCACAGAATACCGTACGTCAACGTCGCTTTTTGCTTTGGCAATCGCCTGATCATGCTCAGCAGATGCCTTTTGTTTTTCAAAACGAGGCTGAGAATCATCAATACGGGCAATCGCACCACCTCGACGAACCGTATCTCCCTCTTTTACGGACAACTCAACCAAGACTCCGGCTTCACGTGCAGGCACTCGAGCTTCTTCAACAATTGAGACAAGACAGCGACTTAGCACTGGCTCTTCTGCCGCCACTGCTGCAAGAGAACTTACCCCGAACAAGACCGCTCCGAACATGACCCCGAAAATAACTTTCATAATGTTCACCTGATGCACCATGTCCTTCTCTTACCAGAGCCTAAAAAAGATCTGTGTCTGAAAGAATGCCATAACGTCCATAAACCAGACGTACCCCAAGGCGTGTTTTCCGCAATTCACCCTCGCTGTGACCGTGGCTCCGGCACCCAGTTCTTCTTTTTCATGCCTTGTCGGATCAATCGTGATTCGAACAAGTACTGTATTGCCCTGCTCTCCTCGAACCTCTGCCTGCTCATGAATTTCTTCAACTACACCATAATGTCGCGTACCCGGATCAGTTGCCAGAATGTAGTCGACCTCTAGCTTTTGACCTTCTTTTTTCGCCCTCGACAGAGCCTTATTGATATGTCCAAGCCTGTCATCAGCCATGTGAATCTCAAGCTCCCATTCGCCTGTCTTGTCAGCAATGCTCATAAGCACCTGACCTCGTTCAACCGGACGGAAAAGCAACCGGTCTCTGACCTGCCAGGTCACAATCACGCCGTCGATAGGACTGCGGACTTCCAGGTCTGTCTTTTTATGTTCGTAGAGCCGTTGCTGCTGTTCGAGGCTTTCAATCTCACGCCGCAGTTGAGCCGCACGACCGGCCATCCGGTTCTTTTCGTCATTGGAAAGACCTTTGTCTTCAAGCAAAGATCGACGTGTTGCAACAAGTTGCTCTTCACTCGACGCTTTCCTACCAAGCACATCCGTCATCGCTACTTCAAGGTCTGTATTTCGAAGCTGCGCAAGAAGCTCTCCCTCTTCAACCTCTGATCCATGCTTCAATTTCTGTTCAAGCTGCTCAACAACGCCTTCAATATCAGCAAAGACATCTCGCCTATGAACGGGCTCAAGCGTACCTTTTCCCTCCAGCCTCAGGTCTACTCGAACGAGCGTCAGGGCAGCAATGAAGCCAATGAGGACCACTCCAGCAAAAACCGTTTTCGGAAGATTCCGTGCCGTGGTAAGAACCTTCGATTTTTTAAGGAGACTGGTCAGCCAATGAAGAGGCATCGTCGTGTGGTCAATGGCATTAGAGAGCGCCACCCGGCCGTGCTCAGCGACAAGTTCCACACGAGCTCTTTTTCCGCCTTCAAATGTGGTCGATGAAAACCATTCGACAACCAACACACCGATTGGATCTGGTGCCTCCTTTGGTGGCGACTCGGCTTTAGCAACAGCAACGGCATCAACTCCGCCCGGCTTCACAACGGGCGTGGGCCGCGGTTTTTCGAGCGGTAGAATCGCCATAGCCGTTGAGTGAGACTCATCGATATAGTTTTCCAGCTCCTCCTCGATCTGAGGCGGCAATTCTCGCTCTGCATCTGGATGCCACAGTGGATCACGGGCTTTAGCAACCACCCGGGCAAGTGATTCAATCGCCCGCACTGCAGAGGCACGGCGTTCGATTGACTCTTGTCCACTCACTGCCTCAAGACGTAGCTTTCGACCCTTTTTCACAAGCACACTGACGCGATCACAACCAATGATCCGCCGAGCCTCATTTGCCAATACAAATGCTGTTGCAACCGGGTCAAGTGATTCATGAAGCGATCGGCTAAATCGATCAACCTGCTCCAATGCGGACTGCTGCGTATCAAGCGTCTTTATTTGCTTTCGGTCAAGATACGCACCTGCAACAACTGCTACCTGCTGCAGAAACTTCAGATAGCCCCGCTCAACATCAGCCTGATTCGGCTGATGGAATATCTCAATAAGCCCCTGACGCTCTTCACCACGATCAATCGGCGCACCGACGACCAGGAGGCTCGAGGGATTCGAGCCACTCGGCTTGCCATCTGGAGATGTGACTGCGGCCTGAGGTGGCACAAGAAGGCCAGACGGTGAGTTCATCAATGCATGCACCATACCGCTATGGGCAGACTGGACATCTTCATTGTCTGAAAGTCCAGTGTCTTGCATTTTCAGATGCGCAATTGGTTCGACACGACCCTCTTTGCCCGTAAGCCAGACAAGACCAGCCACCGCACCCATCGCCTCAATAACTCGTTCCAAAAGTGCATGAAAAAATTCGGACTCTTGGGCATCAGTCTTTGAAAGTTCTTCAATTTCACCAATGAGCGCACGAATTTGCTGCCGGGCCTCTTCAACTGACCGGGGATCGACAGTGCTCATGGGGCTCAAACTTTCTCAGGGCCTAATCAACCGTTAACACCAATGCCCTGCATTATTTAGACAGAACACCGGTGCTAACTGTTTGAGTGACTCGCCGCTGAAAACCTCGCTAGGCTTTCGTTGGTGGTGTGACAACACGTTTTTGAACATCAGTTTCAAGAACACCAAAGGCTTGCTCGTGACGCTGAACAGCCATCATAAGTGCAGCCGCAAGACGCTTTGCCGTGAAGAAATTGACGATAATTCTCTGGTTTAACTGGATCGTATCGGGTGCATTCCCCACGACTTGTTTGTTCAAGCCAAAATCGACGATAAGTTCTTCTGGAGTGCCCGTAACACGGCAGAAATTGGCGTAGGTGGCCGCGATGCTTGTCTCATCAACGGGAACAGGCTCTGGTGCAGGACTTGCTGGTTGTTTGCTTTCTTGGGCCATCTAAGTAACTCCATGTCATGTGAGTGGATTGCGGATGCTAGCAGCAACCGCTGGGAAATAATACCGTGTCGGAACGACCTCGTTTCTGTACGCTCCCGACCCACGAAAAGTTTACACCCCTTCTGTTTCGGGGGCTACCAGTTCGAATGATTAGTGGTTTTTAGTGCATTTCTTGTCAGTTCAGCCGGAAAAATCCTCCCAGCCGTGTCGCGTGAGCCAGGAAGATGAAACAAATCGCTTCATCAGGGCCTCCATGGCTCGGGACGCATCGTCCTGCCAGCTTGAATCACCCAATTCTTCTTTCATCTGCACTCCCTGAAACGTGAGCCGAACCGGCCAATCTCGCTGTGTCGCCAACAGATCAAAACGCTCGGCCAGCCGAAGCGTCCAGGCCGCACCAAGTGTTTCCCGAAGTGCGAAAAAACACGTATTCACTCGGGATACAAATTCTGCGTTGTCTGACTCTGCGTTGTCTGACGATAACCGGACGCCGTTTGTCAGCACCGACCCCCGTTTAAAACGAGCCAAAACACTTTGAACGAGGGCAAGAAAGCCCCCCGCAGTCATACAAGACATTGACACCAAATCACGGGTTGCCTGCGGTAACGCGGCTTCGAGCTGCACTCCCGGTAAAAGCGGCCAGATTAGACCGAGGTGCCCCGCAGCAATGAGTGTCACAGCAGCCGCTCTACGGGTCCCTACAAAGTTCATCCAGCCAACAGTGACCAACACGGGTAGAAAACAACGTCCAAGAATATGAAGGTCAGGAAGACTTCCAGGACGAATAAGAACCGCCGATACAGCCGGTAGTACAAGCACTGCTGCGAGCGTTGCAACAATAAACTGCCAAAGCCCATACTGTGGCCGTTTTGCACCGAGAAGAGACATTACAGGACAAACAGAAAAGGCAGCAACGACAACTCGATGAATCCCCAATGTCGCAACATCAAAATCTTCTGTCGCTTGCTGGAGTGCCGTCATTGCGAAAATGGCGGATGCAGCGGCGCTCCATAAAGCAGCGGGGACGGCTGTTGATCCTCGCACAAACCACGCAGCACAGCATGAAAGCATAAAAAAGATAATGGTCACTCCA
>JBDOMQ010000274.1:0-4494 GCA_039831725.1 Pirellulales bacterium | reverse complement strand
GCACATCAAGCCCCTTACCAAGATCAATAAAACTTTCTCCATCCATATGCGGCGGTTTCTCAACTCCCATTGCTTCCATGACTGTCGGGGCAATGTCAATATTGGCAACCATTTCTTCAACAACAGTACCGCCCTTAAACAGGTCCGGGCACTGCATCAACATTGGCACGCGAATAGATGTTTCATAGGCAACTCGTTTATCAATAAGCCCATGTTCGCCAAACATGAATCCATTGTCACCCATATAGATGACCAGCGTCTCATCACGAATGCCCATTTTGTCGAGCTGCTCAAGCACTGTTCCTACACTGTCATCAACAGAGCAGAGCGCTTCGCAGTACCGCTTGTAATACGCTTCAATGTCGAGCTCACTGTGATACGGAAAGTCGACACCATGCCAACTATTCCGTTGATCAAGGAGCCATCGTGGAAGATTTCTATCATTACCGACAACCTTGTCTTCGCTGTCTGGTCGATCAAACTCTTTCTCACGAAAGCGATCCTTGTACCGATCTTCTGGCGTGAAGTTCGAATGCACCGCCTTGTGCGAAAGGTAGAGAAAGAATGGTTTGTCACGATCGGTCTGCTGCTCAAGAAAATCGATCGCATAATCTGTCAACAATGTTGTGATGTAGCCATCTTGTGGCACGCGTTTTCCATTGACATTGATTGTGTAGTTCGGGTTTGGCGGAAAGTAGTTTCCCTGGCCTTTAAAGCTCACCCAATAATCAAAACCTGGACGTGGATCATCATGATGCCCGCCCATGTGCCACTTTCCAATAAAGCCAGTTGAGTACCCAGCCTTCTGCAGATATTGAGGAAAGAACAGCGTTCCATCAGGCACGAGTCGATTGTTGTCAATCACGCGATGCCGGAAGGTATAAAGGCCCGTCAAAATGGACGCACGACTAGGCGAGCACAACGATGTTGTGACAAATGCATTTTCGAAATGCACACCGTTTGAAGCAAGTGAATCGAGGTGCGGTGTTTCAGCAAACTGATGCCCCAAGAAACTCATGGCATCGTATCGATGGTCATCTGAAAGGATAAAAACAACATTCCGTGGTTTTGCACTCGCTACCTTGTGCACCTGAACATCTGCAGGCACTGGCGATACGCTCGCTGAACGTTCGGCCTCGGCACCGGTGACAACAACACCCATTGCACTGCACGCCAAGGCGACCCAGCAAACCCAACACTTGATTGATACACCACGACCACACATACGAATCCCCTTTTTTGTCACAAATGAACAGACCATCTTTCCTTCCCGTCCTACAGCAGCCAATAGTATCGCACTATGAAAACTTTGTGCCAGCTAGTGGCCTAATTTGCCTGCAAACCGTCGGCTGGTTTGACGCCTGATGTGGTCATCGGCAATGCATACACACCGTCGAAACACGTAACAAACAAAGTTTTCCTGTCGATCCCGCCAAAGGTGGCGTTAATTGGTCGCGTGGGACATTCAACTTTTGCAAGCAACTTCCCTGTCGGATTCCAGATCCACACTGCGGTTGCTCCTGCACAGTAGACATTACCCGCGGAATCAATAGTCATGCCATCAGCGCCCGGTGCATCACCATCATCCATCACTGCAAAACGCTGCTGATCACCTAGTACGCCTGGTGACATAACAGGAAATTCCTCAATCGTCTTTGGCTTATAGCTCGCAACGTAGAGCGTCTTCTCGTCAGGACTCATGGTAATTCCATTTGGAGAAATTACCCCTGTTGTCGCAACGCTGGTTGTGCCATCAGAACGAACACACACAACTTCATTCCTGCCAGTCACTGTGACGTAGATATTTCCCTGGCGATCAACAACCAGGTCATTCGGCCGAGGAGGCTTTCCTTTCTGGTCAGGTTCACCAAGCGAAAACGTTTCATCACGTGCCGTCTGCTCCGGACTCATTCCGGAAAATCGCCGCACAACTCCGTTGCCATTGTCAGCGGCATACAACACACCACACTGCACAAAAAAACCTGAAAAGCGAGCAGGCTCAATCGGCACTTCCCTCCATTTCTTCTCCAATGAATGATAGCAATGGACTGATTGGTCTTTCACATCGCTGACTATTAACTCACTCGATCCGTCCCAAGCCGGCCCGTCAGGAAGACTGAAGGAATCACCAACTCGCACAAGAGAGGCATTTGGAACAACCGGCGATTCGCCATCTGGTTTTGCCCCGAAGGCAAGACTGCTCGAGCAGCATAGACATAAAAGAAAAGCGTGCTTCCTGATCATTTTCAATAAAATAGTTCTAGATCGCTGTGGATACGTCATCTCATTCTTTCCCTTCAGTCTTGAGATCTGAACCTGCTTTAATCCAAGCAACTACCAGCACCGCAGGAAACCAAATGGGTCCGGAACACGTCACCCATATATTCAGATCGTGTTGTAATTTGTTTATGGCGTCCTGCTAGAATTAGAATTTTAACGGCGGGCATTTTTAATCGGCCTTATCGTACCAAAAGGAAACAAGCCGGATAACACGTGCACTATTGCCTCTCGATTCAGGAAGCATCCACACAACCTAGGCCTTGTTTTAAAAGACGCATGCTCATGAATTGGCTCACCTATCACACGAGTGTCTTTTTTCTTTTCTTTGGAACGACACTGGCAGAATCTGCTGAGCAAACATGGCAAAGTCCATGGAAAACAACACGTCTTGAGAAACAGCTTCAGGAAATAGACGCAGAACTCAAAACTCTTGCGCAACCAAGACTGCTAAGCGGCATTGGTCCAATCGGCTATCGCTCACAGGCTCACGACACTGAAAACCAACACGAGTGGATTGAGGTGGAACTGAAAGATGAAACTACAATCAATGAAGTTGTTCTTGTCCCCTCGCTTTATCACACCCCCGACTCCACAGTAGTTGCTGATGGTTTTCCGGAAGAATTCAAGCTCTGGGCAATTCATGACAAAAAGGGCACTAAGACTTTGTTGGCTTCATTCACCGCAGAAGACCAACTCCTTCCTCGAAAGTCTCCCCTCTCAGTTTCATGCAAGCCCGTTATTGCCACACGAGTCAGGCTTGAAGCAACTCAGCTTACCCAACGAGCCTGGGACAACCGCTACGTCATGCAGTTTGCAGAAATACTCATTTTCTGCGGTCAGCAAAACGTTGGCCTCCATTGCGACGTGACGTATTCATCTTCTGACAGTTCACCGGAAGGCGCACGAGACCCACAGTTTGTAGTTGATGGCGTTGTCCCCTTTTTAATAGATGCAAATACGGGCAGTCGGAGTCTCGCTTTTTTTACTGATGTTCCCGTACGCAGCACATGTCACATTGACATTCACCTTCCAGCACCAGCTGAAATCAATGGCATCTCTTTGCATGCTGCCGATATCAGTGATAATGTGCCCCACGCTCACCCGAATAACTTTGGAATTCCACGCCACTTCAAAGTCATTGGGGCAATGAAAGGGGATTTCACTGACGGACAACCGCTTATCGAATTTAGACTTGAATCAGTATTTGATGCAGGCCCTATTCTTCAACTGCAATTCCCAACAACAACTTGCCAGTTCATACGGCTTCTCGTTATTGAACCAGACTCCATACCGAATGCATCATCCGGATGTATCGGACTTGCAGAAATTGAGTGCCTCAGTGACGGGGACAATGTTGCCGTTGCAAGTATGGTAACAACCAGCCTCATGCCAGAACTCATCTCACGGCAAGACCGGCTCCCTGCAGTTACTGATGGCAATAATTATTATGGGGAAATACTGCCTACGCGAAGCTGGCTCAACCAACTCGCTAAACGCCATGAACTTGAAACTGAACGTCCGCTTGTTCAGGCTGCGCTCACGAGGGCATACCAAAGCCAAAAAGCCGCAGCCGAACTTCTTTTCTGGCTCAGTTGCCTGCTCAGTGCCATTATTGCGGCAATAATTGTGACCCAAAGACTTTTAAAACACAGGGCGATCTATAACACTCGTGAACAAATAGCTGCCGACCTCCACGACGAATTAGGGGCAAACCTACACGCAATATCACTTTGCAGTGATCTCGCAAGCACGAAGATAAACGACCCCGAACAACTCTCATCGCTTTTTCAAAAAATTCATGAATTGACATCTCGAAGTGGCAAGGCTGCGAAAGCGTGCGTTAATCTTCTCGAGTCAACTGGCCTCTACGAAGGACTCACTGCCGATATTGAACGTATTGCAGGCCGGCTGCTGAGCGATATCGACTACAACATTCATGTCGAGGGGGACGATCACCTTGCATCTCTCGATCCAAAAACACAAATCGGCGTTGCTCTCTTTTTTAAAGAATGCCTTGCAAACGTCATCCGACATTCAGGAGCAACACATGTATCAGCCAGCCTCGATGCAACTCCGAGAGAACTCGTACTTACAGTGACCGATAACGGGAAAGGCCTTCCCTCAAAAGAACTTGGAGTCGCCAGGATTTCACCAGAATCTCTTCTCCGCCGCGCCCGCCTCCTCCGTGGAACAGTTGTCACAACTGCCCGGCCA
>JBDOMQ010000059.1:0-4506 GCA_039831725.1 Pirellulales bacterium | reverse complement strand
CGCAGCCACCAGGCCATTCAGGCGCAACTATTATGGGAAGTGCACGGTCGAACTACATTGGAAATAACACATGGTTTGGATGGTATAACCGAGGTCGTTTTGTAGGTGCTGACTCCCGGAAGAAAAACCAATATGGCAATACAGAGCGTCCCAGTAATTCTGGAATATTCTGGCGAGGTTCAAAGCTGAAGATTAGTCAAATACCAGACGGCCTTTCAAAAACGATCATGATAGGTGAACGTTCGACAGCAAGTGGGCAAGCAGCCTTGATCTACGTCACGCGAGCTAGCTCTGAAGCACAGACGATAGAACGTACGCTTGGTACTGCGAACGCTCGTTTGAATACTCCGCCGGACTCTTCTGGAAATGCTACTGAAGAAGGTCGCTCGGGATATTCGTCTGACCATGGTGGTGTGATACAGTTCCTCTACTGCGATGGCTCAGTGCACCAAATTCAGGATTCAATCGAGCACGATTCAACAGCAAAGTGGAGGTCGAAGGCAGCTTTTTTGAATGAAAAAGTTTTTGAAAAGCTTTGCAGCCGACAGGACGGGAAATGGTAGTTGCAGAAGAGTTTGGTTTTCTCACAGACGAAGTAAGTGAGTCTCTGGCTTTGGTCTACCCGGCTAAGGATTGAAATAGAAGTTGACTGAAAGAATGTGGTTGCTCAGATCAGCCCCATCTTCTGGAACATCAATTTGCTGGTAGAGATATCCGATTTCAGTTCTCCAGGGACTTCGCTTATGTGGGACGCGGCCCAAACCAACAAACACCCGGTTCTGATTGTAACCCGTTACCGCTCCCCAATCGGTATCGCGAAGATGAAAAAATATTTCATCCCAGGCTACCCACAGGAGGTTTGAGTGATGTTTGAGTGGCTTTTGTGCTCGCACAAGCTGTCGAAATCGCCAGCCAACCTGGGCTCCCGCTGAGACAAATCGCTGTTCCAGCCGACTACGAAATTGGAATGAAACATCGCCTCGCTGTCGTGTTGTTATCCACTGCTGCCAAAATCGGTTTTCATGAATATCAAGACCGGGTATGCGTTCTCCAATCCACGCATAGCCAGCCCAGATAGAATTTTCGTCATTCAGTCTCTTTCCGATACCCGGCCGAATGATTCCTTGAGTAAATAAGAATTCGTCACCGGAGTATCGCCAATGAGCATCAAGCCACCAAAGGCTATTGTTACTTTGAAGTCTTGGACCATTAAATTGGCCCTGTGAAAAGTAAGCTGTCCAGATGCCTTCATCTACGAGTGCTTGGCCAAACGCTGAATTCCCTGCGCACAGGAGAGCGATAAGTGTGCTGGAAAAGCAAGGCAGTGCAAGAGAGCGGGCGGTCTTCATGGGCAAAACATCAAAGTTCTTAGGCTCAAACACTGGTGCGACGTTTCGAGGCCTATGGGTAGCAATCGGCATAAGACGGTGTGCCAATGACAAACATGGGATATGCAGTTCTGCGGCCTACAGCGAGGCCTGCAAAGAGGGGCAGTCTCGGTAGCTTTGGTTTACTTTATGGTCCTATGGTTCGGTGAACCAAAAGCCTGCTTCACTTAAAAGCCTGCTTCACTTAGAAGGTGCTGTCTTGCGATGTCGAAGGCTGCTGCGATCGACTCAAGATTCGGTGGCTTAGTAGGAAGATGAATGGAAAGGCTGCCGCCCGAGTGAATACTGCCACTACTACAGTGACGAAGTAAACTTCCACAATATTCTTACCTGGCAGTTTCAGCAACAAATCCGTTTGGACCAACGGCGAATGGCAAAACTGTTCCTGCTGTATTTCCTGCGTGCGTGTCAGTTACTGTCAAAACAAGTTGGTGTTCACCGGGAGGAAGATTGTTTGGGAGATTTATAAAAAAGCGAGCAAAATAATCACGACGAACGGAGGCACAGACCTCCACAAGGGGAGGGAGAGACCAGCTATGGATTTTATTTCCAGCAGCATCATCAAGCCGCAGGGCCGTTTCAATGCTGGTTTCGAATCCTTCATCGGATTTGCTTGATTTCATTCCAGTCAGTTCAAAGTACACGATGACTTCGCTGCCAGCACAAAGTTCGTCTTGGGGAAACTCTTCAACCATTCCCCAACCGAGTACTTTTTGAGCAAGGCATGGCCTGTGGATAGCCAGAAGACTTTGCTCGGTTGGTGGAGTGCCTCCGGTGGTATCTTCAGGCACATTGATCTGTGAAGCCTCTGACGCCTCTGGGGAGAGTGTCTGATTAGACTGTGCGGTAGTAGTCGGCTGAGCTCTGGTAGCTAATTCTTGAAAGGAAGAATTCTTCGGTGAAGAGATGATAGCCACACTGTCATAAAAACTATCTATTTCCTCTTCAATCGCCGCACTTGTGGTTTCGGAAGGCGTGTGCGGCATTGTTTCCGCCGGTTCCTGAAGAGCCGTTGCGTCGGTATCTTCTTCATCATTTGCTGGAAGGTTTGAAATGCTGTCCTCAGTACTCAGCACAATTTCAGTGGTGTCCAGATAGAGGGCTGGTGCTGTCTCCGTAGTTCGGAGGGATTTGAGCGTGGCGGTGAACTCTTCAATGACAACCGGCCAATCAGCCTGCGGAGTCATTTCTAGTGTTTCAACGAGTGCGGCTTTCGATGCCGTATCAAGACTATTTGTTGCAGAAAGTGTGCTAACGGCTGCTTCTATATCGACAGAGATGTCATGTGACTCATGTATTCCGAATTCACCCTCGTCGATATAGGTTGGGGAGTTAGGAGTCTCGGGTGCGTACGAAGCAGTGGCAGCGTCCTCAGGAGGTATCTGTGTCGACGTGTTAGCCTCTACGTCATTGAGTACAGTGAGTTGGGATACTGCGGCGGCCTGTTCGATACTGTCCCGAAGTGCTTCCCGCATTGAGATGGCAGAACTGCAGCCAGTTGTTATCCCAATACTGATGAGGAGCAGTGGTATCTGCAACCAAACTCCGCATAGCCAATCGCTACGAGAATCAGTGCGAGGGGCAGAGCTTTCAATGAGAATTGTTGTATATGGTCGGTGCATGGAGTCTTTTGAACCGAGGGAGCGAATATCTTCATGGCAGCAACTCGCTGTGATGTATCACAGCGACGCCCCAAAAAGACGTTTCGAAGGAGAAGGTAGAACTTTTTTCGGCCCTGGAGCAAGTCCAGGATTCTCAGGTAATGACGACTTGGCATACCGCTGGTAGACTCTGCCTGACTGACTTCTTTTGCCCATCTTTATTTGCCCGTTTTTAAACTGTTTTGTAGGGCCCGTTTCATGTCGCAATCAAAATCATCCACCGTCGCACCAGTAGTGCTTCGGGGGGGTCTCCCACCGACGGGGTGGACGCATCGTCATTTACTCGACTTAGAAGAGCTTTCGGCTGAGGAGATCAGCCTGATTCTTGACACTGCAGTCATGTGCAAAGAAGCCACACAAGGATGTCGCAAAAAGATCGATGTTCTTTCGGGTGCTGCTATCGTGAATCTGTTCTTTGAAAACTCTACTCGAACAAAAACAAGTTTTTCTTTGGCTGCTCGCCGTCTGGGAGCAGACGTTATCGACTTTTCAGCTTCGACAAGCAGTCTATCCAAGGGTGAATCATTTATCGACACTGCAAAAAATCTTGAGGCCATGGGGGTCGATGCAGTAGTTGTTCGGCACGGAACACCCGGAACACCGCATCTCCTTGCCTCTCATCTTGATGTAGGTGTTATCAATGCTGGAGACGGACCACATGCACACCCTACTCAAGGGCTGTTGGACATCTTTTCAATTCGCGAACGCCTTGGTGATCTTAAAGGGCTTACGGTGGGTCTTGTCGGTGATATTGCGCACAGCAGAACGGCACGGTCAAATCTTTGGGGTCTCACCAAACTTGGTGCGAAGGTGATTCTTTGTGGCCCGCCCACTCTTGTTTCTGATGGTTGGCAGGAGTTTGGAGTAGAGGTCTCCCATGATCTTGATGCCATTTTGCCACGATGTGACGTTCTCAATCTTTTGCGAATACAGTTCGAGCGACAAAAAACACGACCATTTCCCTCAGTCCGAGAATATGCCCATTTGTATGCCATGAACCGGGATCGTCTTCGTCGTGCGAAAGATGATTTGGTGATTCTGGCCCCGGGCCCCATTAATCGTGGTGTTGAGGTGACTGCTGACGTGGCTGATTGTCCTCAGTCACTTATTTTAGACCAAGTTACTAATGGCCTGGCCGTACGGATGGCAGTGCTTTGGCTCATCTGTGGATCGCAGAGAAACGAACTCAAAATAGATTCTTCAGAAAACAAGGGGCAGAAGTAATGGCTTCCATGTTAATTCGTGGTGGACGGGTAGTAGATCCAGATCAGGGAATTGATCGAGTAGATGATCTGCTCATTCGTGATGGGTTAATTGTGTCTATTGGTAATGAGGGTAGTCAGCCGCTTGGAAAAGTTGATGAGACGATTGATGCCGATGGGCTTATCGTCACGCCAGGACTAATCGACATGCATGTGCATCTTCGTGAACCTGGTCGTGAAGAGGACGAAACGATT
>JBDOMQ010000264.1:0-4524 GCA_039831725.1 Pirellulales bacterium | reverse complement strand
GTAAGGCCCCTCCGGGATATTGAATATGCTGCGTACCGGAATATCAAGGAATGTGAATTCGGCAAGGTCAAGGTATTGAATAAGGAATTCTTCCCGAACTGCTGTTGCATGCTGTCCACACACAAGTACGGGTCTTCCTTGTAGTCGTGAGAGGCGATGAAGAGCCGATTGTCGGTCACTATATGGATATGGCCACCGTTTCATACCATCAAAATGATCATGAGTGATGACAGCTCTCCAGAGTTGTGCGATTTCATCGTCAGCAAGTCCGATGTAACTCGTTGCAATCGCACCGCGAGAAAATCCACAAATCAGTAGGTTGTCGAGATCACCACCAAATTCTGTACAGATACGAACAATATTTTGTTTGCAGTACTGAATCGTTGCGTCCCGATTGCCCCACCATGTGACAGTATTGCGTGATTGATCCATGGCGATGTACGGCATGACAATCCATATGAACTCGCTGCCACCACTGATTCCGTAGCCAAGGTTGGCATCTTTTACTTCACCACTTCCCTTTCCTGGTGGAAACTTGTTTCCGGTGTATTCAACAAGAACAGGGTGTTTTTTCCCAGGGATCCAGTTTGGTGGAAGATAGAGCGAGTGATAGACATTCGTGCCACGATATTCAGGCGCCTGTTGCCAGACACGTTTTCCTGCTGCCGGTGCCTCGTGAGTCATTGGTGGGGTCACAAGATCAGCTGCATGAATACCTATACCAGGAGTAGTTGCAGCAACGAAAAACATGGTTCGCCAGATCATGTCAGATTCATTCGTTCCGTTGGTGATCAAGATATCTAATTTCGAGTGTATCGTCCTTTTGACTCCTTTTGAATTGGAAGTACCATCTTAGGACTGGCTGAATGTTTTACTCCCTGAAAAACAGGGTGTAGAACCAGAGCAGTAGCAGCTCTTTTTATGAGGAAACTTTTTCTATGTGTGCTCAAAAAAAACATAAATCGTTGGCTGAAAAGGCTGACA
The DNA here is from genome assembly GCA_039831725.1 of Pirellulales bacterium. Lineage (GTDB taxonomy): Bacteria > Planctomycetota > Planctomycetia > Pirellulales > UBA1268 > UBA1268. Next base: position 3,540 of record JBDOMQ010000264.1, on the reverse strand, counting down.
AGTACAAGTGCTATTTAAAGTCAGTCCAGTCTCCTGAACATGAAGTTGAATTTTTTGATCAAGCATTCAAGGATGAATTTCGGCGTAAGCCAACGACACTCCGTGAAGATTTTTGCGGCACATTCTCAGTCTGTTGTGAATGGGTAAAGCTCGGCACGCAACGCACAGCAGTTGGTGTAGACCTCGATCCAGAGCCATTGGCATGGGGTGAAAAACACATTCTTTCAAAACTACAGCCTTCGCAAGCTTCGCGGGTCCGCATTCTCGAAAAAGATGTCCGCGAAAAAACACGGCCAGGTGTCGATGTTCTTGCCGCTCAAAACTTTTCTTTTTGGCTATTCAAAACACGGAAAGAATTGCTGGAATATTTCCGCGTTGCCAGGTCAAATATGAGTCGGCAGAGCGTCATGGTTATGGATATGATGGGTGGTGGTGACTGCTACGCAGAAAATACAGTTGAAAAGAAAGTTGTAAAAAAAGGGAAAAAAGGATTTAGCTATCACTGGAAACAGGTTCAATTTAATCCTGTGACACACGAGGCGGATTTCTCAATCTCATTTAAATTCGGTGACGGCAGTAAATTACAGGATGCTTTTCAATACAACTGGCGTTTCTGGACAATTGCAGAAGTTCGAGAACTTCTTGAAGAAGCTGGTTTCAAAAAGTCATACGTCTACTGGGAAGAAGAAGACGAAGACGGTGAAGAAACTGGTGAGTGGATCAAAGCTGAACAGGCAGAAAGCTATCCAAGTTGGTTATGCTACATCGTTGCTGTAAAGTAGAATCTGGAATAGACAGTCATCTTCTTCGACCTTCATAAGAGCCATATCTTGCAAGAGGCGATTTGTCTCCACTCAGGGAGGGTTCTTCATTGACATCTAAAAGTGACCATCTTGCTATAAAACCTGTTGGCTCATATGTTTCCAAATGGGGTGAAGGTCCACGCTTCTGGGGCAACGCACTTTTTTATGTAGACATTGAAGGCCACTCAGTCATTCGCCTCTGTCCCGATTCACAAAAAGAGGATGTTTGGGACGTTGGTGAACGAATCGGTGCAGTGACGCCAACACACGATGGAGGTTTATTATGTGCTGGAGATTCGGGGATATTCAGTTTTCGGCTGCAGAGCGGTGAGAAGAAGGTTCTTGCCGACCCTGAATCTGCAAAAAGACCAGACAATCGTTTTAATGACGGCATGTGCGATCCGTCAGGCAGGTTTTGGGCTGGCACAATCAGTACCACAAAGCAGGTAGGCAATGCATCACTTTATATGTTTGATCATGATGGTCATGTGCATAAAGTGATTCCTCATGTGACCAATTCAAATGGAATCTGTTGGAGTGCCGATGCGTCCTTGATGTATTACATAGATACACCGACGAAGAAGGTTGTGGAATATCCTTTTGATAACAAAACGGGAAATCTGGGCACCCCCAAAGAAGTTATCAATACTCATTCAGTGGAAGTCGAGGGGTCGCCAGATGGCATGACAATCGATATTGATGGAAACCTTTGGATTGCAATGTGTCATGGAGGTGCCGTGATTCAAGTTGAGACGCAAACCGGGAAGATACTCAAGAAGATCTTTTTCCCGTGTGTTGAAACAACCGCCTGTACGTTTGGTGGCGATCAGTACGACAGACTCTTTGTAACAACCGGACTCCACAAGACCCTGAATGAGCCTGATGCAGGAAAAGTATTTGTTGTTGATGGTCTTTCGACACATGGCTTTCCGGTGGTTCCTTATCAGGGAAGCATTTGATGGAAACGTATTTCAGGTAAACCCTGAGGAGGACGTAGGAGTCGTATAACAATGAGATACATCATATTTGTGTACGCGCTGCTCTTATTTGCCCACGCATCAAGTAGCACCGCACATGAACTCACACTTGAAAAGATCCCTGGACACGGGTGCTGGGTTGATCCCCGAGTAAACAAAAACCGACTTGAAAGCTTTCAAGTCACAGCATGGTTTGAGCAGCAATTGCTCGGTGACGGCCTTGCGTGTCAGCGGCGGATGGCGTCATTGCATGATACGGGGCGTCGGGCTCTTCGGATCGATGTCCGAAACGTTTTGAAAGAGGCCAATCAATTGGCTGTTGAAAAGGCTGGTCCGGCTCTCAAGGCGCTCAAAGCATCCGATGTCATTCAAGACGTTACATATCACTGGATTGTGAATGGTTTTACCTGTAGGACAGATAAGAATGGTGTCGAGGCAATCAAACAAATTCCCGGTGTGCGATGTCTTTTCTTTGTCGGTCCTGTCCGCAAGGGAAACACTTCAATTATAAAAAATGTGCAACCAGAACACGAAGATGAACCGGTACCATTTCAGTTAGATGACGTGTCCCCTGCGTGGTATATCAAAGCACTCCGTGCTGATAAGGCTTGGAGTTTATACAACGCAACAGGGGCAGGCGTGCTGAATGTCATTCATGATGGCAACTTTGTGGTCTCACCGACTATTCGTCCAACTCGCTATCGGAATCAATATGAACAAGCTAATGGAATCGATGACGACGGGAATGGTCTTATTGATGATCTGCATGGCTTTGACTTTGACCGTCAAACTGGTGATTTGCTTCGAAAAGGGTCAGATGACATAAATACAATCGACAGAAAACTTCTTCATGGTCACCAGTGTGCTGCCATTATCTGTGGTCGAACAGCAGGAATACCTTCTCGACAATTTGGTATTGCGCCGGATGCTCGGTGGGCAGGTGTGCTTGCAGGTCCGTGTTTTGAACAAGCTCTCGAGTGGGCAATCGAACACGATGCCGACACGTATAGCATGAGTTTCTCACGGGCACATCTGGGTGAGTACCGATCACACTGGAGAAAAGCGTGTGAGCATGCCTCCCTCTGTGGCCTCCACCTCGTCTCAGGTGCCGGAAACTATGCAAAGGAAGGATCGCCTCAATTCAAGCCCGTCCCCTACCAGATGCCAATCCCACAAGATATTCCCTTCGCTGTTTTTGCTGCATCAGGTGTTCAACGTGATTTGTCCCGGACACCATTTTCCAGTCAGGGTCCTGTAGAATGGAAAACGCATCACTATCAAGATGGGCGAGTGAAGAAGCCAGAAGTAGCAGCTTTTAATTACCGCCTGCCGTCGATTCAGCCGAATGGCCGCATCCTGGGTCAAGCAGCAAGTGGAAACTCATTTGCCGGACCCATGCTATGCGGAACTATTGCACTTATGCTCTCAGTAGATCCCGACCTTCACCCATGGGAAACGCGACAGATTCTTATTGATACAGCACGTGATGTTGCCGATGAGGGCTACGACTACCAAACGGGGCACGGCTTAATCGATGCAGAGAAAGCAGTTGCAATTGTCGTTAAGAGGCTGAAGAGCCGGGCGGTAGGTGTGGAATAAGAGGGCATATACGACTGAGCATTTAGTGTCTGTCACAAATGGAAATGGGAGGAAATTCCAGTGCGTTTACTCTGTTACATGATGACGGTATGGATCACGTGTTATTTTGTAGGGATACGACAGGTCGATGCGGAGCAGCCGCATATTGTTTTCTTAATAGC
>JBDOMQ010000089.1:0-4539 GCA_039831725.1 Pirellulales bacterium | reverse complement strand
TCGGCGGAATGGCATTCATAGCAATGTTTGATAAGCACTGGCCTGATGTTGGCCTCAAAAAAATCAATTTGTGAAGTGCTACCATCGGACGCAACGACATGAGATGCTGCGATTACACCGACGCCAATAAATGCTGAAAGAACGTAGATAATGATTTTGATTTGTGACATTCCATCCCACACTATGCCAATTACCCCATACAAATGTCGTGGACGGGCATGCATTATGAAAGGCAATGCCGTAAACCTACTTCGCGAGAATCACTGCAATATCTGCTGCTGATCCAAAATCATTACCCGAAACTTCGGATATATTTCGTACCAGTACATAGCGAGCCCTTATTTTATCACCCTCCACACGCTGAGCCTGCTTTTCTTTTTTAAAGAGACAGCGTACGTACGGCTCTTCTGGAAAGTGATCAGCGTCATCCGACACATAGAATTCTGTTTTTTCAAAAGCACCGTTCCACCCCTTATCTTGCCTCGCTAAATAATAGAAACCATTGATCATTCGGTTTTGACCCAAATCAATCACCAGTTCATGCGGATGCTTCTTCTTTTCTTGTGAAAACTGTGAATGCCATACGGTACTCGGCTTTCCATCTATTGCGTATTTCGCAAGCCGGTCGTTCGCCCTGTTTTCACTGCTCCAGCGGTTCAACTTCATCTCTTCAAATGGCACGATATCCTGTTTTGGAATTCGTTGTGCGTTTTTCAAGGGACCTTGATCATTACGCAACGTCCCCCACTTTGCCTTTCGGTCTCGTTCGTGACGCTCTCGACTTTTGTCATAGTACGTACCGGCTTCAACCGGATCGTGCGAGGCATCTGCAAAGGCTTTCATTTTCTCAAGAACATCTGAATGACTATCTGCAACAGATATGGACTCACTCACATCCCTGGACAGATCATAGAGCTCCCAAGGATTACTCTGCTTACTTCCTTTTGGCTTTCCGGGCTGAATTGCTTTCCATTTTCCATATCGAACCGCCGTCTGATTCCCGTACTCCCAATACATCATTTCATGCAACTTCTGCGAGCCATCTGCCCCGAGAAGCGTCGGAGCAATCGAAATGCCATCGGTATCTTCAGGAGCTTTTGTATTCGTTAAGTCAGCAATCGTTGCCATAATGTCGGGCTGGTAAAAAACAAGATCACGAACCGTATTCGCCGCAACTACTCCAGGCCATCGAACAAGAAACGGAATCTTTAAGCCACCTTCATAGAGATTGCCTTTTCCACCGCGAAACTCAACCCCAGTCTCTGGGTTGACATTCGGCCCAAAAAAACCACGCGGATGTTCCTTGCTTTTAAATCGATCCTGCCCACCGTTATCTCCGGTAAAGAAGACAATCGTGTTTTCTTCGAGCCCAAGTTCACGCAAAAGATCAAGGACATTCCCGACCTCACGATCAACCATTGAAACCATTGCAGCATAGTTTTTTGTGTCTCGAGAAATCGTGGGGTCACGCATCCATGCTTCGTTCTTATACAGTTCCCATGCAGGGTCATTGGCTGGAATGTCGTACATGCCATGAGGCGGTGTGATTGGCATGTAACATAAGAAGGGCCTTTTTTTATTGTCTCGTATGAACTGAAGGGCGGCTGCATGAATTGGATACTCTGAATAGGTTTTTCCGGTTCGGCCACCCACATTCCCCTCCAGAACGACCTCTTCACTATTACGAATGAGGTACGGCGTATAGAAAGAGTGTGCGTGCACCTGATCGTAGTATCCAAAGAAGACATCGAACCCATGCTTCTCCGGGACGCCTGTCGAATCACGCCCTCCACACCCCCATTTACCGAATCCACCTGTGGCATAGCCTTTCTGCTTCAGCATTGAAGCAATCGTTTCCTCACCCTCTCGTAACGGAGTTCCACCATCATTGGCTCGTACCGATGCATGTCCGGAATGCTTGCCCGTCATGAGATTACAGCGCAGCGGAGCACAGACAGGCGAACCTGCGAGTGCATTTGTGAATCGCATGCCCTCTCTGGCCATCTGATCAATGCGAGGAGTTTTAATATATGGATTCCCCATATGACCAAGTTCAAAATACGCCAGTTCATCTGACATGATATAGACAATGTTCGGTGGATTCTCACCACGGACGGTGTCTGTGCAGACCCATGCAACAAATAGCAAAGAACCCAGCCGCAACCATTTCAAAAAAATCATACCCCTCACCCCATATAAGCCTTCGTTCAATCAACTACCCCACGCACACTTTAATTCTCAAGAAAGCTGCGACTCGCCACAATTTCTTGAATAAGATCGTGCAGACCCTTTTCTGGGCTACTTATCTCTTGGACAACCTCATCAATGACAGGCCTGTCGCTGACTTCTAGTTCGCGCCCTAAAGCGTATGCAAGAAGTTTTTCCGTGATGCAGCGAGTGAACTGATCCTTTCGTCTCAGAAGAGCCTCTTGAAATTCTGCCCGATTCTCGAACGAATCTCCATCAGGCAGCTTTCCTGACGGATCAATCATAACTTTCCCGTCATATTCGTCCCGCCAACCACCAATGGCATCATAATTTTCCAGGGCAAATCCAAGTGGATCAATCTTTCGATGACACTCAGCACACGTTGCAACATTTCGATGTTTTAGAAGCTGATCACGAATACTGACAGCACCACGGATATCTGGCTCAATAAGCGGCACGTCAGGCGGCGGTGGCGGTGGAGAATAACCAAGAACTTTTTCAAGCACATAAATACCACGAACAACAGGCGATGTATCAACACCATTTGCTGATGCCGTCAAGAATGTACCATGACCAATCAATCCGCCCCGTCGACTTCCTTGCAACGACACTTTTTGTAAGCCATTTCCTTGAACACCTTCAATGCCGTAATGCAAGGCAAGTTCACGGTTCAAAAATGAATAGTCTGCATCCAGAAAATCCTGCACGTTTTGATTCGTATCGAGCACATACCGAAAGAACATTTCTGTTTCTTGACGCATAGCTACTTGTAGATTATCTCGGTAGTACTCAAGAAATTCCGCTGACGGAGGCATCGCACCGATGTTGTCCAGGTCTAACCACCTCCTCACAAAATGATGTACAAATCGATCAGAACGTGGGTCAGCCAGCATGCGTGTGACTTGTTCTGGCAACTCAGCTTTTAATTTATTATTTGTTGCCAAGCGAAGTAACATTTCGTCTGGCGGTGATGACCAAAGAAAATAGGACAGCCTCGATGCCAGGGCAATTTCTTTAAGTGGCCCTTCACCGAGATTCAAATATAAGAACCCTGGTGCACAAAGGATGGCCTGGCATCCAAGTTGAAATGCCTCTAAAGGATCTACTCCTGATTTGAGGCTCTCAGCAACAAGTTCCTGAATTGGTTCTACTTCGCCTTCAACAGGTGGACGGCGAAATGCTTTTTCAGCGAATAACTCAAGCTGCCGATGTATTGTCTCGGCATCGAGCTCCTCACGAGTCAACTCCCCATAGAGTGCACGATGCCCGGCGGTTGGCCAGACATCAACGTGTGGGCCCTCTATTCCAATTTCCCACACGCGTAGACGCGGTCCCTGATATCCCTTGAGCACCCCGTGCGCTTTTTCAAGACCACCTTTCATATCAACAAACGGCTTGAATTCGGGTTTGTCGGCGGCGTGTGTTGTCAGCATTCGCACCATGCGCTTGGCGGCCATCGGCCCATTACGAAAGCGAACTTCCGGCTCAAATCCTGCTTCCATATAGACATCCCACTCAAACCACTCAGGTTCTTCGTTCGTCAACTCGACTCTCGCTAGGGAAATCATTTTCGAAACATTCCCAGTACTTACAACACTTCCCCTTCGATCTACCGCAGCAATTTCCATGACAAGAGGATCGCCATTGCGAAAATCACCCAGTGCTTTTCCGTAGTCATGGTGACGACTTATCGCTGCCGCCTTCACACGAATGGTGTATATACCACTATGCGGCACACCACCCTGCCGAACCAAGGGAAGAAATCCAATATGCCCACCACGATAGTGACGACCATAGAGATCAGTAAAAGGCGTATCGGGCGTAAAGCGAAAGCGATCGACCTTGAATAGTTTTGGTAAGTCCTCGTAGCCTTTCCCACTAAAATAGAAAGGTGATGTTTGCGTATAGCTTGTACTGACTGGCCGTTCCCCAAACTTCGTGGCACGACGAATAGCTTCTTCAGATGCACGTAGGTAATGGTCCATTAACATGCCAGAGGTAACGAGACCAGCACCGTTGTTATCGAAGCCGTCAACCACAACCTCCTCAGGAAAATCTTCTGACGGATTCCAAACGTCAACATTCAGCCCGAGTAGATCTCCGATTGTCTGCCGATACTCCCAGGCATTAAGCCGCCGAAGCACACTATGTCCACCAGACGCATTGAGTTCGGCATGAGCAGTTTCAATGCGCCGAGTAAGCGAATCAATCATGGCAAGACGTTCGTCAGGGGAAGGCTGGGGCTTCCCTTCTGGTGGCATACTTTCAAGATTCAGTTGATCCACAACCTCTTGGTAACGACCCAAGTCATCGAGAGTCTTAATTTCTGAT